>JAIBBF010000012.1 GCA_019694795.1 Flavobacteriales bacterium
GCTCAAGTTACCGTAAGTGAATTCGGCTGTACGGAAAGCGTGCAAACTCCGGTTACGGTATTCCCATTACCACAATTTAGCTTTACATATCCACCGGAAGACGGATGTGCACCTTATGCCGTGCAATTCAATAACACTTCATTTGCATGGGGAACAATTTCTACGGTTTGGAATTTTGGCGATGGAACGAATTCCGTTTTAGCCAATCCAACGCACATTTATAACAATCCCGGATCGTATGATTTAAGCGTTACCATTTCGGTCGACTCCATTTGCGTAAACACACAAACATTTTCCATTCCCGATGCCATTGTTGTACATCCGCGACCAAGCGCAGGAATTTCTGCAGATCCTCCTTCGGCAAGTATTTGGTATGCCAATTTCACCGCCTTTGATCAATCCTCCGGTGCCATTACGCAAACCATGTATTTCGATAATGGAGCAAGCGCCACCGATTCGAGTCAGGCCGGCACTACATTCCTCACCTCCGGCGAACATGTGATCTGGCAAATTGCAACGAACGAATTCGGATGCACCGATTCGGCAGCCACAACGATTTTTGTAGAGGGAATGACCACCATCTTTGCACCAAATGCATTTTCACCCAATGGTGATGGAAAAAATGAAATGTGGAAACCTCAGGTGTTTGATGTAACGAATTACGAATTGATAATTTACGATCGCTGGGGACAACCCATTTTCGTGACCACCAACACGCAAGACGGATGGGATGGAACGCGCAATAACGGAAGATGGTGTCCGCAGGATGTATATGTGTACCAAATCACCTATCGCGACTGGGAAGATATTGATCGGGTGGTCCGCGGTCATTTCACCTTAATCAGGTGATGAACATCACAAAGTGATTAGTTGCATTTTATTTTCTTTACCAAAAAAAATCATGAAAGATTTCTGGAATCAACGCTATGCCGAAGCTGAATTTGCTTATGGTGAAACACCCAATCATTTTTTTAAAAATGAAATAGATAAAATTGAGCGGAAAGGAAAAGCCTTGTTTATTGCAGAAGGAGAAGGTCGAAATGCCGTATATGCTGCTACAAAAGGTTGGGAGGTTTTTGCATACGACTGGAGCGAAGAAGGAAAAAAGAAAGCCATGCAACTCGCAGAAAAACTTCAAACAAGTTTAGTGTATGAAGTTGGTGAATGGGATGATTTAAATTTTAAAAATGAAAAATTCGATTTGATTGTTTTCATTTTTGCTCAATTACCGGAAATGGAACGCAGGAAAATTCAAAAAGCTTCAGCTCAATTACTACAACCGGGAGGAAAAATAATTCTGGAAGCTTACCGAAAAGAACAATTGGAAATAAATAGTAAAAATCCGGCTGCGGGCGGACCAAAAAATCTTGATTTTCTTTTATCTAAAAAAGAATTGGAGGAAGATTTTAAATCCCTAAACATTTTAGCACTCAACGAAACAACAGCATCATTCGAAGAAGGTAAATACCACCGCGGTGAAGGTGCCGTAGTTCAAATGATAGCCGTTCAGCCCTGATTCTACCGCTCATCACATTTCAACATAGGCATGATGGAAATGCTCGTAGGTTTGTAACGTTTTATAGACTTCGTTAAAACTACAAGCATGCGAATATTTGTTTTGGTCGTTCTGACTGTTTTCCCCTTATTTTCATTTTCTCAAACAGGAAATGTAAATGGTACATTAAATGATTCAAAAGGGAGTCCTGTTCCCTATGCCAACGTTTTATTATTGCAAGCTTCCGACTCTTCATTAGTTAAAGGAAGTGTTACTGATGAAAGCGGGAAATTTACACTCGAAGAAATAGCATTCGGAAAATATCTATTGATGTTCTCGTTTATTGGTTATGAAAAATCCTATTCACAAGCCTTTGAACTGAATGAATCGCAAACGGAATTTAATGCGGGAACTCAGATTTTAGCGGAGGGAACATCCACGCTCGATGAAGTTTCGGTTGTAGCACAAAAACCATTTATTGAGAAGCATTTCGATAAAACCGTAGTGAATGTAGAAAACTCCATTGTAGCAGCAGGAAATACCGCATTGGAAGTATTAAAACGATCTCCCGGTGTAATGGTGGATAAAGATGGAAATATTTCCTTGAAGGGTAAATCCGGACTCACCATTATGATTGATGGAAAACCAACTTATTTATCGAGTCAGGATATCTCTAACATGTTATCGAATTTACCGGCCGATCAGGTAGAAAAAATTGAAATCATTACCAATCCAAGTGCGCGTTACGATGCAGCTGGTCAGGGTGGAATTATCAATATTGTAATGAAAAAAAACCAGAACCTCGGTTTAAACGGATCTGCGCAGGCAGGTTATAGTCAGGGTTTTTACGCTCGTTACAATGCGGGTTTTAATATGAATTACCGTTTAGAAAAATGGAATTTTTTCGGCTCCTATAATTACAACAACAGAAGTTCTGCCGGATGGTTTGAACTTACGCGTAAATTCAGAGTGAATGATCAGATTGAAAGTATTTTTAATCAATCTTCATTTGGACGCGATTCATCGCAAACGCATACCGGAAAAGTTGGTATTGACTTTTTCCCCAATAAAAAGCACAACATCGGAATTTTTGTAAATGGAATCGGAAATGCAGGTGGTAATTCGAATAGCAACCACACGTATATTTCAGGACCCGGCGGAGAACCTATTTCGTCTTCGTATACACATGGCGTCTCCACTCAAAAATGGAGCAATGTTTCTGCCAACCTCAATTATAAATGGGTAATGGATTCCAGCGGAACAGAACTCACTGCAAATCTCGATTATGCCGTTTTCGATCAGAACAATCCGCAAAATTTTACTACACTTTATTATGATAGTTTGGGCTCCTATTTAGGCGCACCCTATTTTCTGCGTAGTCAGCTTCCCTCGCACGTTGATATTAAAAGTGGAAAAATAGATTTCTCGAAAACGATCAGTAAAAAATTCCGTTTAGAAGCCGGTTTAAAATCGAGTTATGTCACCACCGATAACAATGCGCAATATTATAATGTGGTGAGTGGAATTGAATATGTGGACACCACCAAAACCAATCACTTTAAATACACCGAGAACATCAATGCGGCATATTTAAACGGACAATTCGAATTCAGCGAAAAACTTCAGCTACAATTTGGTTTGCGCGTTGAAAACACCAATGCACTCGGTGAGCAAATCACCATCGATTCTACCTTCGAACGCCATTACACAAAATTATTCCCAAGTGGTGTATTGAATTACAAACTCAATAAAAAACACGATCTGAATTTTACCTACAGCCGAAGAATCGATCGTCCGGATTACCAGGATCTGAATCCATTTTTATACTTCCTCGATCCCTATACCTTTATGCAGGGGAACACTTTATTGTTACCCCAATACACCAATAGTTTTGAATTAAGTCATACCTACCTCGGATTTTTAAGCACTACCGTTGGCTATTCGAAAACGGAAGGTGTCATTACCCAGGTGACCTATCAAGTGGATTCTACACGAACAACGTATGCTACCAATAAAAACCTGAACAGTTTAGAAAACTGGACCATCTCTACCATGTTACCGGTGCCGATTGCTAAATGGTGGACCAGCATGAATTTTATTACGGCATACCATAATCGTTATCAGGGTAGCATTAATAACAATGGCGATAATTTCGATTTGGGAATGTGGTCGTTTATGGTGAACTCCATGAATCAGCTTCAATTTAAAAAAGGATGGGGAGCAGAAATCACCGCATTTTATATGTCGCGTCAGGTTTACGGAATATTCACCATGAAACCGATGTCGAACATCACCGTTGGATTACAAAAGAAAATTTTAAAAGAAAAAGGAACCATTAAAGTAAGCGCATCCGACTTAATGTGGAAAAGCCGTTTCCGCGGAAGTGTAGTGTATGAAAACATGGATATTCAAATGAATGCATGGAACGACTCACGTGTATATACAGTTTCTTTCTCGTATAAATTCGGCAATTCAAAAGCGCAATACCAGCGAAAAGAAGGTGGAGCGAATGATGAAATTGATCGAATTAAAAAAGGTGGAAACGGAAGATAAAATCAATTTGGTTTTATCTTAATAAAATCCTGGATTTTGTCGTTGTTAACCGTAACGCAGAGGTTATAATGTTTCAATTTCCATTGTCCTGCATCATTTTTTAAAACCCCTGTACCCCGGCAAACGCCCATCCAGGTATCGAGTGTTTCTTCGAACCAGGCATAGGATAAATCGTCGGTAAAATAAATTTGACGCGAGGTCGCTTTAAATTTCCATGCGCCTTCTTTGCGTTTGAAATAGGGAATAGCAAAATCATAAAACGATTTTTTATCCCAGCGTTCGCCTTTCTCTGTACCGAGATAATAAAAATCTTCATCCATCAATGCGAAGAAAAAATCCTCATCGCCTGTTGCGGCCGCCATATGCCATTCGTCCATTTGCTTGTTAATCTCAACTTCAAACGGATTCCGCTTTTCGGTGGAAGAAATTCCTTTTCCGGATTGACCACAATCTGTCCGGCGGGTATCCGTAATATTAATAATCTTCCAACCTTCCTTCAATTTCACCAAGTGAAAAGCGTTGGCACCGCAATGCAAATATTTTTTTCCGAGATAAAATTCGTAGTCGGTCCAAACCGAAGAAAATCCCCCATCAATTTTAATCGTCCAGCTCACCGGGACTTCATTCCACATTTCAGGATGCGGTGTTCCTACTGCACGACAAAAATCAGTGACACTTCCTTTATTCACCACGTATTCTCCCTGTCGGGGTTCTTCAACGGTAAACAATAATGCAGATGGAGCAAAACAGGTCCGCAACATGGTGCTGTCGCCCACGCGCATGGCATCGAATAACTGTTGAATGACTTTTTTCACCTCCATCACATTGCCAGAGGCTTGTTGTGCTTGAGCAAAAGCTGAATGACAGGCAGCGAAAAAAATAAATATGAAAAATTTAAGCTTCATCATTTTATCATTCCAAGACAGATCTTAAGGCGAATGATTCGTTTTACACTCTCGTAAACCTGCGTTTTGAAATTTTCATCTTTTTGAATTTCGGCCATAATATCTGCATGCACTTCGTCTTCATCTTTAGGCATCAATATCACATCGCAACCTGCTTGAGCTGCCTTTAATCCACAATGCGGAACACTGGCAACTCCTCCCATTCCCATGGCATCAGTAATAATGATTCCCTTGAAACCTAAATCACCGCGAAGGAGTCCGCTTACTATGACTTTCGACACGGTAGAAGGTAATCCATCGGTATTGTATTTCGGATTATTTTTAACGGCGATATGTCCCACCATAATCGAAATCACGCCATTTTTTATCAGTGGTTTGTACACATCTACTTCTTTCATTTCACCATCAATAAACACCAATTGTTTGTGTGTATCACCGGTGACGTAACCGTGACCCGGAAAATGTTTTGCGGTGGCTACAATGTTATTTTTCTGACTCAGTCGAATAAACTCATCAGAGAATTGAATGATAGTGTCTTTGTTCAGTCCAAAACTTCTGAAGCTAACCGTTGCATTCGGAGAGAGGTCTACCACCGGAGCAAAATTCCATTGAATGCCCATTTGATTTAATTCCGTGCAAATTTTCATTGTTTCCTTTTGCAGTGTTTCAATGGACCGAATTTTATTCGCGTATTTTACCTTTTGAGTTTCTTTAATTTTCATGTTGATCAGACTCAATTCTGCATCGGCAGAAAATAACAGCGGTAATCCTCCATTTGCCAGTGCAGTAGAATCAAAATCGTGCGCCAGTTTTTTGAACAAGGTTTTTGTTCCATTTAATAAAATTGCTCCACCGATTTTTCCTTCACGGATTAATCGCGATACATGCTCTGTACTCTTTCCTAATTTACCGGCTGCTGGCATAATCATTTGCGCAACGCGTATACCATCGGGAATGGAATTGAACACCTGCTCCACTTTAGCATCCAGCAGTGGGTTGCTGTTATAAAAATCGGCCAATGTAAACTTCAGGCTATCCTGAGCCATCAGCTGCAGGCTGAACAGGAAAAGGAATGCAATTCCGGAAATAAGTGTCTTCATAAAGGGACTAAATCAAATATCGGGCCTGATTAAAAACGGGAAATAAAAGCACTGAGGGTTTCACGTTGTTTGTAAAACACATCTGCTTTTCCTTCTTTTTTTAATCGACCCACCTTAATAAATCGTAAAATTCTGTTCCACCGGTTGTAGAAAAACAAAACCAGTTCGGCCGTTAACACCATAGCCAGCCAATACATAAATCCCGCCATAAATGAATCGTATACCATGCAAATGATACTGGCCATTACAATATGAATAACAGGCAAAATAAAAGCAGCAAGCGCCACTTTTACCGAACTTCTGAATCCGGGATCTTTAATTTTATTTTTCACCACCCGGTGAGGTACAAGCATGGCAGGAAAAAGATGCAGCGCACCAAAAGCCAGTAGCGGCGAAAAGATCAATGCAGCCACAACTTCCAATGCCAGATTAAAGCGATCGGCCCATGGAGAAAAATCTTTATCCTTTAATCCTTCCCGATCAAGGGAGGAAAAATATTCAATGGACATTTGTTGCATTTGATGCGCTTCGTTGTCGTCCTTTTTCAAATAGGATTCCGCCCGTGCAATTAATTTTTTCGACCGGTGAAATACTTCCTCGAAATCATCTAGTCCTGCATTGTTTACATCAATCCAGCACAAGTGGTCAATCAGGTGATAGTATTCGTCCGACCGAATATCAATCATCAATTCACGCATGCGTTTTTCCAGCTCAAATTTGATGGCGATATGGGCTTTAGCCGGACTTTCCTTATACACTTCATAATAATCCTTCAGCTCAATCGGCTCGCCTACCATCACCAATACATCTTCGTAGTAATACTGAGCGTTGGAATAATTGATTCCAATCGGATAAATTTTGATGTTTAATTTAAACTGATTCGCTTCATCAGCTCCAAAAGCGATACGTGTTATACCTTTTTTCAGCGGAATCAAACGACGTTTTAAATGATGTGTTGCCTCCGGAAAAATCATCAGTGGACGTTTATTCTCCAGCAGGTATTTGCAATTATCGAACACTTCATCATTCTTATCCATGTTCTCTACGCCATCATAATCTTTTCGGTAAACCGGAAGCATATTGATGCTGTGCAACAATTTAGCTACAACCGGTTTCTTAAAAATGGAAGCGCGCACCAGGTAACTCAACTGATTTTTTCGTCCCAATCCATCCAATAAAACGATGGCATCCATAAAAGCGTTTTGGTGATTGGGTGCAAGTATGACCGAATCTTCGCCTGAAATTTTTTCAAATCCCTTCGCACGGAATTGCCTGTAAAAACGCTTCACCATGAAATTCATGTGAGGATACAGGAAACTGTAAAGTTTAGTTTTTCCGGTTACACGCATATCACGAACGTAATTCAGCTCCTAATTTTTCTTCTAATGTCTTGCGGATTTTCTCCATGGTTTTTTCAATCACGGTATCCGTGAGCGTCTGCTCTTCGTCCTGAAGAATAAAATGCACCGCATAGGATTTTTTCCCTTCAGCGAGATTTTTTCCTTCATACACATCAAACAATCCTACTTCACGCAATAATTTTCGTTCGGTTTGTAAAGCCAATTGTTCGATATCTGCAAAACGGACTTCTTTATTAAGCAATAAGGACAAATCCCTGCGCACCGATGGGAAACGGGAAATTTCTTTGTACTTCACTTTATTCATGTGCATGAGCGACATCACCATATCCCAATCGATATCGGCATAAAATACGGCTTGTTTGATATCACATTTTTTCAAAATATCCGAACGTACCCAACCCATTTCTCCCACTTTCTTTTTCGCAATTTCGATGTTAAGTCCATCTTCCAATACTCCACCTGATAAAGCAGTGTACCGCAAGGCGGAGAACAATCCCAACTTCTCAAACACCAACTGGACCGTAGCCTTAATCGTGTAGAATGAAACGGCATCCTTTGACGAATTCCATCGTTCTTCTTCTTTTTTTCCGCTTAGGAAAATAGCAAGTCGGTAATTCTCCTCGTATTTATCGTTTCGTTTAAAATAAACTTTTCCGAATTCGATCAGTTTAAGATCGCTGTGCTGACGATTTACATTATGAAGAATGGATTCGAGTCCGCCAAACAACATGGTCTGACGCATCACATCCAGTTCAGAGCTCAGCGGATTCAGCAAACGCACATTCCATTCATCCCGCATTTGATCATTGGAAGCAATCTGAACATAATCACTCTTAGTGAGAGAATTCGACATGATCTCATAAAATCCGTTGGCCACCAATAAATCGGAAACCGCGTGACGCATGGAATCTTTATCTACACCTGCAACATGATTTAAACTGGCCGACATCCTTGCAGGAAGCGGAATTTCATTGTATCCGTAAATACGCAAAATTTCTTCCACCACATCTGCCTGACGTTGTACATCCACGCGGAATGCAGGAACAGATAAACTCCAAACACGTCCTCGCTTTTCACCAATGGTGATATCTAAGTATTTTAAAATGGAAGCCGTTTTTTCTTCCGGAATAGCCATACCGATTAAACGATCAGCCGCATCCAGATCATACTCCACTTCATGAGCAAGAATCGGTTGAGGATAAACATCCACCAAATCTGAAGCAATTTGTGCACCGCAGTACTCAACCATTAAGGAAGCAGCACGCTTTAATGCAGGAATTACCATTTCAGGATCAGCACCACGCTCAAAACGGAATGAAGAATCGGTATTGATCCCATGCGATTTTGCAGTTTTACGAACATGCGAAGGATGAAACCAGGCCGATTCTAAAAATATATTTTGAGTAGCATCATTCACACCGGAATGCAAACCGCCGAATACACCGGCAATACACATTTCTTCTTCACTATTGCAAATCATCGTATCGAAATCGTGCAAGGTGCGCTCTTGTTCATCAAGCGATACAAATTTTTTACCCGCCAAAGATTTTTTTACAATGATTGTTTTGCCCTTTATTTTATCAGCATCAAACGCATGCAGCGGGTGACCCAATTCATGCAATACAAAATTGGTAATATCAACTACGTTGTTAATGGGACGTAAACCGATTGCTTTTAATTTATTCTGCAACCATTCAGGAGATGGAGCAACTTTTATTCCCGTGAGACAAAGTCCTGCATAACGACGGCAAGCCTCTTGCGCTTCCACTTTTACATGAATGGAAAGCGATCCATTTCCCTTTCCGAAATGGTGATGTTCAGGAAACAAAAGCTCAGCATGAATTCCACGAGAACGCAATGCCGCATGTACATCACGTGCAACACCGTAATGCGAAGCAGCATCCACACGATTAGGCGTTAAACCAATGGAATAAACCAGATCATTTTCAAGATTAAAATACGAAGCAGCTGGAGTCCCTACCTTGGCATCCTCACGTAAAACCATGATACCATCATGACTCTTACCTAATCCAATTTCATCTTCAGCACAAATCATCCCGTTGGATTCAACACCCCGGATTTTACTTTTCTTAATAACGAAAGGATCTCCTTCTGCAGGATATAATTTTGCGCCATTCAAGGCTACAATTACTTTCTGCCCTGCAGCAACATTGGGAGCGCCGCAAACAATTTGCAATGCTTCTGCTTCTCCAACATTCACCGTGGTGATACTTAAACGATCTGCATCCGGATGTTTTTCGCGAGTTAAAACTTCACCAACAACAAGACCTTCAAGTCCGCCCTTTACCGATTCGAACTTTTCCAGACTTTCAACTTCCAATCCAATATCCGTTAGAATCACCGAAAGTTCATCGGGACTCAAATCCGTTTTTAAATAATGGTTCAGCCAGGAGAGAGAAATATTCATGGAAAAGGGTATTTCGACAAAAATAACAATTCCTGCACCACCCGAAAGCGAAGAAGAGTCGGCTGAGGATTATTTTTTCAAAAAAGACCCAAAAAAATTATTCAAAGTCGGGATAGAGCAGGTATTTCTTACGCATCGCCTTGAACTTTTCCAATCCGGGAGCCCAGGAGTCCCTGATTTCCTGCTCGTTTTTTCCGGCCTCCATCAACTTGCGTAATTCGGGTCCGCCCGATAGCAAAACAAACATATTTCCCGATTCGAAAAAGGTAGATTTATCGGGACAATCCCTATACAACTGCAATAACCATTGCAGATGAATTTTTTTCTCATGCAGAATAACAATCGAACTATCCCTCAAATCGAAGCCTTTGCATTCCTGATCCATAAACGGAGGTTTTTTCGCAGCTGCCACCGAGTGAGGCGTAAATGAAAAAGTTCCCTTTTCAAATCCCGGCATACCAATCACCTGAAAGGGAAAATCGGTCCCCCTCCCCACACTCACATTGGTGCCTTCGAACAAGCACAGGGTGGGATATAAATAAACAGAAACGGCATTCACCAGATTAGGTGAGGGTTTAACCGGTAATTCATACAGGGTATTATGATCATATCCTTTACAGGGAATAATTTGCAAATCACATTTTCCGCCGCTTTCCAACCAGCCTTCGCCATTGATCATTTGGGCATATTCGCCAATGGTCATTCCATGCACAATGGGAACGGGATGCATGCCAACGAAGGATTTATGTTTAGGATTTAAAACAGGACCATCCACGTAAAATCCATTGGGATTCGGACGGTCAAGTACAATGACCTTTTTCTTGTTTTCAAGCGCCGATTCCATAATGTAATGCAAGGATGAAATGTAGGTGTAAAACCGTGCACCCACATCCTGAATATCGAAGAGAATTACATCCACATCGCGCAGCACTTCGGCCTTAGGTTTTTTGTTATTTCCATAGAGCGAAACAATCGGAATTCCCGTTTTGGCATCTTTTCCATTGGAAATATGCTCCCCAGCCTGCACTTCACCACGGAACCCATGCTCGAGTGCAAATACTTTTTGAATGGAAAAACCAGCATTGTGCAAACTATCCACCAGGTGCACCGATCCAATCATGGAAGTCTGATTAGCCACAACTGCTATATTTTTACCCTTTAATTCAGGAAAATAAAGCGCCGTTTGCATGGCTCCTGTTTCAAGAATTACCTCAGTTTTTACAGTCGCGGGGGTCCCCTCATCCACCGGTAGCGCCAATGGTTTTTTTTCACCCTTAAAGGGTGATGAAGTGTTGCAGGCCCAAAGAAAACCGGGCAGGCTTGCAAGTAAAAGAATGAATTTCATTCCTAATCTGTATTTTCGTGTATTATTCATATCCATTGAACATAAGCTGGTACATAGCAAAACGCATGCTAAAACAGGAAAAAGGCGCACACCGCTATGCGCGTCCCGTTATGCGTATTTCCGTTTGGAGCATTGCACTGGGCATAGCCGTGATGATTCTTTCCGTTGCCATCGTTACCGGATTCCAGCAAGAGATTCGCAATAAAGTTATTGGTTTCGGGTCTCATATTCAAATCACCGCTTTTAATTCCAACGAATCCCTCGAAACCAATCCCGTGCCGGTAAATCAGGAATTTTACCCTGAACTGAACGAAGAACCCGAGGTAAAAAACATTCATATCTACGCACTGAAACCTGCCATGATGCAATCGCAGACGCAGGATCAGGAAGGCAATTACAAACGCGAAATTCAGGGGGTAGTCACCAAAGGAATTAGTACTGATTACGATACGGCATTTTTAAGTGAATGTTTGGTGGAGGGACGATTGCTTCATTTGCATTCCGACAGTTTATCCAATGAAATTCTGATTTCCCAAACACAGGCAGACCGGCTCAAACTAAAAATTGACGACACGGTTTTCACCTATTTCATCAACAACAATGCACCACGCGAACGCAGATTTCGTATTGTGGGAATATATCACAGTGGAATGGATGAGTACGACAAACAATTTGTGTTTATCGACATCAATCACATTCGAAAATTAAATGCATGGGGAATTGAAGCCATGTGCTATGTACGCAATGATGTAAAAGATGATTACTTAATTATTGAAGCAGCAGGAAAAGGTGGTGGAAATTATCTTTATGATTTTGGAGGAGGATATTCTTCAAACCCATTATTATTAATAAAACCGGGAAGAGATACGATCATTCGGGTTGTTGTATCCCAAAATCCTGCAGATGATCCATTCAATGTTCGTCCGGGTGAAGAAAAAATAAATTACATCCCGGATACCGCCTGGCTGCAGTTAAGTTATTACCCGAAAATCGTACCGGGAATGGAATTTGAATTAATGAGCAATCCCGAAGTGGAAAGTGCGGGCGACACCCATTTTGTATATCACCATCCGGGCTTAAACGTCATTGCTAAAATGCGTAATTCCGGCGGAAGTTCCCGCTATTATACCGGAGGCTTTGAAGTGTTGTTAAACAATTGGGATGATCTGGAAAAAGCAGATGATTTTATTTACAAACACATTGGTCCCGAATTCAAAACCAAAACCATTAAAGAATTAAATCCCGATTTATTTCAATGGCTTTCGTATTTAAACATTAATGTTTGGGTGATTTTAACATTGATGCTTCTTGTTTCGCTGATCAATATGTGTTCCACCTTACTGGTGATGATTCTGGAGCGAACCAATATGATTGGATTACTTAAAGCATTGGGTGGAGATAATGCAATGTTGCAGAAAACATTTTTTTACAACGGGGCTATTCTCATTGGAAAAGGATTAGTGATCGGAAATATATTGGGTGTGGGACTCGCCCTGCTCCAACACCAAACCGGATTTTTAGGACTGGATCAAAGCACCTACTTTATCGACACAGTTCCTATTTACCTAAATCCTCTACATATTCTATTACTGAACGCAGGCACATTGGTAATTTGTCTCGTTACGCTGTTGTTACCGGCCTGGTTTGTTAGTCGGATTAGTCCGATAAAAGCCATCCGTTTCGATTAAGGTTCCAGCTCCATATCGAGCACAGCCTCCATATCGATGCGGTTTCCTTTTTGACTTTCGGCTTCCAATAGAAGCAGCGTTTCATTCAAAAATTTTTGCAAATCCTGAATGCGGCGCTCGGCATGTAAAATGTTTTCTTCGGGACTCTTCTCATCTTTCATTACCGAAGAATGAAAATTAATTTTAGCCTGAACAAGAATTTTAATCAGTTCAGCCGCCCGCGAAGCTTCATACCTTCCGGTTACAATAGGGAATTTTATTTTCATGTTGATTTAATTTTTCGTTTTACAGCAGCCCTTTCTATCCGGTCGTTTAATGCGCGACCTATTTCCCGATCGGGAAATTTCATAATGTAAATACAGTTTAAATTCATCCGATCCATGTTTCGCATTGCACCAAACAAATTCCGTGCACATTCGTTGAGATTACCCTGAGGCGAAATATTCAATACTTCTTTAAATCCGGAAACATTCATGGAATCGCCAAAATAAATGAGTCCCGATTCATGAACATTAACCGGAATCTCATTTACAGCATCAATAATTTGCACCGGCGTTAATGGAGAATAATGTTTAAAAAAATTACCGGGGACATTCGCCATGGTTGCAGCAGTTCCGTTCCACGTTTTTATGCCATACGATTCAAACGCTTCACGGCTAATTCCTCCTTCGCGGTGAATTTTTAATTTTCCGTCCAGGTAACTGACAATGGTGGATTCAACCCCAATACCGCAGGGACCACCATCCAGAATATAATCGACCTGATCAGAAAGCTGATCTAAGACATGTTGTGCGGTGGTGGGACTGATATATGAAAAGGGATTGGCACTTGGTGCTGCAAGTGGAAATGGAATTCTTCGTAACAAATCCAGCGTGAGTGCGTGATTCGGAACGCGGAGTCCGACAAGTTCAGAGCCGGAAGTAGTGCAATCGGGAATGGTACTCTTTTTAGGAAGCAAAATGGTTAATGGTCCCGGCCAAAAATGATGGGCTACATCATACAATTCATCCGGACAATCGCGTACATATTTTTTCACTTCTTCCACTGCATGAAGATGAACGATGAGCGGGTCGTAAGATGGACGATTTTTTGCTTTAAATATTTTCTTAACCACATGTTCATCTGTAGCATTACCTGCCAATCCATAAACCGTTTCTGTGGGAATACCCACTAACCCACCATGAGTTAAAACTTCAGCTGCATATTCAGTATCAATTCCGATTTTCATTAGTTATGGATTACAGTGATAACAATTTCCGGGATCGGCATATTCAATTCCACGGGGAAAATTAATTTCATTGGAATAGCCACATTTTGAACAGGAGAAAATTTCCTTTTTCAACAGGTCGGTAGGCGTACCACACCAGGAACACGGAAGTCCATATTCATTTTTCGTCACGCTAAATCCCGTATGCGAACATTGCGGACAAAGCGATTTCATTTTTTGAATCAAGTGTTCCGCACAATTTAAAATGGCCATTCTCCGCACCGAATTCTTATGAGCACGCATATCGGATTCGAGTCGCCATTTCAATTGCGGATGAACAACCCGCTCCATTTGAAATTCCTCTTCCAATTGAGCAATGGACTCGAAATTTTTCCGCACAATAACGCATTGATTCGATTCTGTAAATCCTTTCAGAATAATTCCTTCCTGAGGAAATCCGAATTTTTTCAGCGCTTGTTCAGGAATGGAAAGTTGAATGTCCTCTTGTAAAAATTTCACATTCAAAGTGACATACACCGCTTTTATTTCCACATTTCGAAGCGGGTCGTACAGAAACAACATTTCTGTGTTTTCATTTACAAAAGGAATCCGGGGAGAAGGATAAAATGCTCCCTCACTGGATAAATAAATATGCTCCTTCCCGAATTTCTCCGCCGCTTCTTTTGCCTTCCGCACAAGAACCTCCTCCTGCGATCCTTCGCGTTCCACATCACCCGAAAATGTCCCATACCTATCGGTATCCACTTTGCACGATTCAACCTTCATTTGCAATTCATGTTCAAATAAATCGCGGACGATCTCCTCTTTTTGATGAGCGGTTACAAAAAATATTTTTCTATCCTTCCAGTATTCCATTATTGACCCTGCGCAAGTGAAAATGCATTAACGCCGTCGTAATTCATTAACCATTCCAGCGAACAAATCTTCATGCCCGAAGAAATTTTCGAAGCCAGGTGCAGAATTTCATCCGACGACATTTCTGACTGATCTGTTTTCTGAATCCGAACGCGGTATTGATCGATGCAATCCGTAAATACTGATCCTTTAGGATATACCTGTGTACCGCGGTTACTCATGGTAACCAGATTCAATTCCGAACCGAAATGTTTTTGAAAATAAGCGGCTACATCAGCAGGTTGCATCACCGATTCCACAAAGAAATCTACTCCCACACATTTGCTTTCTTTCGGGAATTTTGTTTTCAGAATTTTATTTTGTGTTCTGCCTGTTGGTTTTTGCCATTCTGTTTTTTCAGGAATGATTCCTCCTTCTAAACGCGAGCAAATAACCGCAGTAAATTCTTCGGTGCTGCATTTTTTCTTCGGATCAGATCCAAAATCCGCCGTATGATATCCATCCTCCAGCGCAGAAAATAATGCCGCTGAAATGCGATCTGCCCAGGTATGCAATTCTAAGTGACGCAACATCATAATTCCGCTGATCAGTAATGCCGTTGGATTGGCTAAACCTTTCCCGGCAATATCCGGTGCAGTTCCATGTACGGCCTCAAAGATTGAAATATGTTCCCCAATATTTGCCGAGGGAGCAAAACCGAGTCCGCCCACCAAACCGGCGCATAAATCCGAAACAATATCGCCCTGCAAATTGGGCAGGACCACCACATCGAACTCATGCGGTTTCGAAACCAGCTTCATCGATAAATCATCCACGATAATATCATTGGCGATGATTTCGGGATATTCTTTGGCTACTTCATAAAAGGTTTCCAGAAACAATCCATCCGTAATTTTCATGATGTTGGCTTTGTGTCCGCAGGTCACTTTTTTACGCCCCTCTGCCCTTGCCATTTCAAATGCGTAACGATGAACCTGTAATGAACCTGGCCGCGTAATAAATCGTCTGCAAAGTGCTACATCCGGTGTAAGCATATGTTCAATTCCGCCATAGGTATCTTCAATATTTTCGCGAACCACAATCATATCGATGGGAATTCCCGCTTTGGAGAAAACCGTTTCAACACCATTCAGCGAACGAAATACCCGCTTGTTGGCATACGTATTCCACACCTTTCGTGCTGTTACATTAATACTCTTAACACCTTTTCCCTTTGGTGTTTCCATCGGACCCTTAAACAAGATTCCCAGGTCTTCTACCGTTTTGGCCGCTTCGGGAGTCATTCCATTGGAAAAACCTTTTTCAAAAACCGATTTCCCCATTTCTACCAGTTCATAGTCTAACGGAACCTGAGCAGAACGAAAAACCGTTAAAACGGAGTCCATGATTTCAGGACCAATTCCATCGCCTTTTGCAACTGCAATTTTTTGTTTCATAGCACCTTGTTTTTATTCCTTTATATTTAGTTAGTATTACTAACCAAACAAAAAGGCTATCTATTTGTTTAAAAAAGTGTTACTTTTAACAAAGAGAATTGCTTAACAAACTGGCTGACATGGAATTACAGGTAAAAATAAAAATGAATGAGAAGCTTTTTCTTAAGGACCCGGAATCGAGTCCTTTGGGAAAAAAAATTATCCGTGAGGGAATTGCCTTGATCAATAAAATGGGATTTGAGCAATTCACCTTCAGAAAACTGGCCGAAAAAATCGGATCCACCGAGGCCGCCATTTACAAGTATTTTGAAAATAAACAAAGGCTGTTGATTTATATCGTCACCTGGTACTGGACCCTTACCGAATACAGCATCATCTTATCAACGGCCTCCATCACCCGTGCCGATAAGAAATTAGCGACCATTATCGATCATCTCTGCAGACCCGCAGAAACACAAATTGCCGGCGTAGATTACGATCGTTTGGCGCTTTATCACATTGTGATTTCGGAAAGCAATAAAATTTACCTCAATAAGGAAGTAAACAGCAATAACAAAAACCAAATGTTTAAACCGTATAAAGATTTATGCGGACGCATTGCCGGAATTTTGTCGGAAGCGAAT
This sequence comes from Flavobacteriales bacterium, assembly GCA_019694795.1. NCBI lineage: Bacteria > Pseudomonadati > Bacteroidota > Flavobacteriia > Flavobacteriales > Flavobacteriales bacterium. The sequence continues at coordinate 17,018 of JAIBBF010000012.1, forward strand.
CCAAAATTTAAATATCCCCGCTCTCTGGCAAGCACTTTATTGGAGATGTCGCATACACAGTATTTCTTTATGCAGCACTTACCCTCACTTACAGATTTCGGAAAGGAAAAATCCATTGATCATTTAAGAGAATACCTGAAACACATCATCTTTTCGAGTCTGCACCTCAAAATACCGCTCAAATAGAACTATTCGAGAATATTCTTAATTTTGACCTTCATAAACCTATCTATGAAAGTCTGCAATAATATCCTTGAAGCTATTGGTCACACCCCAATGGTAAAACTGAACAAAGTAGCCGGTGATTTTCCTGCAACCATTTATGCAAAAGTGGAAACCTTTAATCCGGGTAATTCCATTAAAGACCGAATGGCGCTTAAAATGGTAGAAGATGCCGAAAAAGCAGGATTATTAAAACCCGGAGGAACCATTATTGAGGGCACCAGCGGAAATACGGGAATGGGATTGGCCATTGCAGCTATCATTAAAGGGTATAAATGCATTTTTACAACAACCGATAAACAATCCAAAGAAAAAGTTGACGCACTTCGCGCATTCGGTGCAGAAGTGATTGTTTGTCCAACTGACGTTGATCCCGAAGATCCGCGTTCGTATTATTCAGTATCATCGCGATTGGTTAATGAAGTACCTAATTCCTGGAAAGCGAATCAGTACGATAATCCCTCCAATGCACGCGCACACTACGAAACTACGGGTCCCGAAATCTGGGAACAAACACAAGGGAAAATTACACACCTGGTTGTGGGCGTAGGAACCGGAGGTACCATTTGCGGAACAGGAAAATACCTCAAAGAAAAAAATCCAAACATCAAAGTATACGGAATTGACACCTATGGTTCTGTATTTAAAAAATACAAGGAGACCGGTATCTTCGATAAGAATGAAATTTATCCCTACATCACCGAAGGTATCGGTGAAGATTTTCTGCCGGAAAATGTCGATTTCAGCATCATTGATCACTTTGAAAAAGTGACCGACCGCGACGCAGCCGTGTACACGCGTGAGATTGTAAAGAAAGAAGGAATTTGGGTTGGAAATTCAGCCGGTGCAGCTATTGGTGGCTTACTCCAAATGAAAGACAAATTCAAACCCGGAGATGTAGTGGTAGTTATCTTCCACGACCACGGATCCCGTTATGTAGGTAAAATGTTCAACGATGATTGGATGCGCGAAAAAGGATTCCTGGATAAAACAGGAATGACTGCACTTGATCTTGTTGGAACACGCAAAGAAAGTGATGTGGTTTCGATTGAAGCTTCTGAGAAAGTAAGCAAGGCCATCGAAATCATGAGCAAAAACAATTACTCACAAATTCCGGTTACTTCCGATCGTAGAATCATTGGTTCGCTTTCCGAAAATGCATTATACAATGCCATTGTACGCGATCCGAAAGTAAAAGATCAGGCCGTTGAAGTGGTAATGGAACACGCCTTTCCGTTTGTCGACATTACCACTCCATTGGAAGATCTTGCAAAAATGATTTCCGAAAAAACACCCGCAGTAATGGTTAAGGACTTCAAAAGCGATAAAGTTTATATCATTACCCAATACGATATCATTAAAGCACTTTGTTGATGATGTACATCGACCAGATGAACCGGCGATGCGTTTTGGAAAGTCCTCCGAAACGCATTGTTTCTTTGGTGCCCTCGCAATCGGAATTGATTTGGGATTTGGGATTAAAAAAAGAATTAGTCGGCATCACCAAATTTTGCATTCACCCTGGTGATATGTACCGCTCAGTGGAACGAATTGGCGGAACAAAACAACTGAACATTGAAAAAATTCAGCAGTTAAAACCTGATTTAATCATTGGTAATAAAGAAGAGAACGTAAAAGAGCAGATCGAACAACTTGAACGTGATTTTCCGCTTTGGATGAGTGATGTAAACACGCTGGAAGATGCACTCAACATGATTAGCGCAGTGGCTGAATTATGCCATAGAAAAAGTGAAGGAGAACAATTGGTGCAGAACATAAAAACATCCTTTCAAACCCATACTCAGCAATCGCAGGATCGTATTCTATACCTGATTTGGAAGGATCCATTTATGGCTGTGGGAAAAAACACCTTTATCGATGCGATGATTAAACAAGCCGGATTTCATAATAGCATTTTAACAGAGAGATATCCGGAAATCACGATGAGAGAAATTAATGAGTTAAATCCCGATCAGATTTTTCTTTCCACAGAACCTTTTCCTTTCAACGAAACTACACGAGCGGAAATAGAGCAACAAAGCGGAATTAAAACGAGGTTGGTCGACGGAGAATTATTTTCCTGGTACGGATCGCGTTTAATGAAATCGGCCAGCTATTTTACAATGCTTCATCACTGATTTCTTCCTCCGGTAATTCTTCATCAGCAGGCGTTTCAGAAGACCCGACAAACATCGATCCCACGGCTTGCAAAAAGCGAACCGTTTCAATCAGAGAATGTTTCTTTTTGTCGTTATAAAACAACTTCCCTTCCCACTTCATGGTGTTCGCCTCTGTTCCTACCGAATATCCGAATCCATAATGAACCGTAGCCACTTCTTCCATAACACCACGGATCATAAATCCGAATGGAGATTCCATGGGGATAGCTTCAATAAAATGGCTCACGTTGAAATAAAAATAATTCGAAAATCCATGAAACTGACTGGCAGGATCCGTGATGTAACGGTCGGTGGTCGACATACACAAGGTGTTTCCAATCACCGTAAAATGATAATCGATATCAAAAGGAGTAGTATAGGAATAAACACCTCCGCTATCCGGACGAATCAAGCTATCTGCACGTAATTGTTCCAGCAAGGCTTTTGCGGTTTCAGGATTACGCAATTCAAATCCTGCTTTAAAATCAGGAACCGGAAGCGATTTTAATCCTGCTGCACTATTGGTATCGGTATCGATGCGTAAAATGCGACAACCATCCACTTCAAGAATGAAATGATTGCCTAAAGAAGACTGGAGTCCATCATAAAGTTTTGCTTCAAGAGAATCCGGTATATTGAGTAAATCGCCTTTTTTAATCCACTCCACCCAACGTGCAGGTTCAAACGTTAATTGCAATCTGAAAATACCTTCCTGTAATTCTTGTGGAATATCGCTCGTATGTTCATGCATTTGAAATACCGTAGAAGCATCGGCAAGTAATTCCGGATCGGTGGTCATCGAATAACGCATATCGATATTCTCTTCCTTGAAATTTCCCGACAATCCCAATGAATGAATAAAACTTCCAATCATTCCTTTTAATGCAGGAGCCTGATCCATTTTTTCTATTCCTGGTTTCAACACCATAGTGAAATCGTTCGGATCGGAAACGGAAAACCATTCTTTTTCGGAAGGAATTGTTTTATTCAAAATGGAAATCGCCAATTTCTTTTTGCTTTCCTCTTTTTCGGGACCCAAAATTATTACTGCCACTTCATCGTTAAATGCAAAAGCGCTATTCCCTTGAGCAGAATAATGATTTTTTTCATCCAGATCTTCAATGGTGCCACCGTTTTCCTGTAAAAAGGATTGCAATCTGTCGTGAGAAGAAATATCGCTCAATATAACAGAAGCAGGCAATTCACCATCTCCACCCGGGACCATCAGAATGGTCATTCTGCCAAATAGATTCAATCCGTTGTTTACATTCTTACTCCAATCCGGTCCACCCTCGGTTTCCTGATCCACCAGCGACGAAAATTCTTCCTGGTTAAACAGGAAGCTATACGTTAAGGAACCCGCAATATTCTTGGTATTCACGGAAAACACCATCATGGCGTTGCCCGGAATATAAGCCAGATGTTTGGGTTCATTGGGAGAATAGGCAATGAAATAGGCAAATGCATTGGCAAAAAGCAATACCGAGATAAAGATGATGCGGAATACCTTACTAACCATTTTTGGTGCTGTTTCTGCTAAATTAATGGAAAATGGTGAATTATATCAGGAAGCTGTATTTTTGTAGTCGATGAGCCGTCATTTTAAGCACTTTTCTATCCTATTGATCTTCCTGATTTCGGGCTCCATTGTTAATGCTCAGAAGATTGGACTGGTCCTCTCCGGTGGTGGTGCAACGGGCATGGCGCATATCGGTGTATTAAAAGCATTGGAGGAATATGGGATTCCGGTGGATTATATCACGGGAACCTCAGCGGGAGCCCTGGTGGGCGGTATGTATGCGGCCGGATATTCGCCGGAGGAAATTGAGGCGCAGGTGCTGTCGGAAAAATTCCTCAATATGTCGGAAGGAAAAATCGAATCGAAATACCTCTATTACTTTAAGCAATTCGACAACAATGCAGGTATGGTCTCCCTGCGCTTATCGAAAGATTCCTTATTGCAAACCAGTATTCCCACCAACCTGGTGACGCCAACATTGATGGATTATGAAATGATGGTTGGTTTTTCTTCTGCAGCAGCAGCGGCTAATTATAATTTCGACAGTTTGTTTGTCCCTTTCCGTTGCGTTGCTTCCGATATTTTAGAAAAAAAATCGGTGGTGTTTTCCAGCGGACAACTCCACGAAGCGGTGCGCGCATCGATGTCCTTCCCCTTTTACATTAAACCACTCCGTGTAAACGGAAAATTATTATTCGATGGCGGATTGTACAATAATTTTCCGGCCAATGTAATGTACAATGATTTTTTTCCGGATATGGTAATCGGTTCCAACGTAAGCGGGAATACGGCGCCTCCTACCGAAGATGATATCATGTCGCAAATAAAAAACATGATTGTTACGCAGCAGGATTTCGGCCTGCGTTGCGATTACGGAATTATCATTCAACCGAAACCCGGAATTTCGACCTTTGATTTTGTTTCGTCTCAACAAGCCATCCAGGCCGGATACGATGAGACCATTAAAAACATTGATTCGATTCTAAAGCTTACATCACGAAGGGTGACTAAAGAAGAGCTCGCCGCACGCAGAGCTGCATTCAGGAAGAAATGTCCGCCATTGGAATTCGACAAGATTGAAGTGAGCGGTTTAAATAAAAAACAACAACAGTTTGTAAAAAATACACTCGTAAAACGAAAAGAAAAAAGCATCAGTGAAGAAGATTTAAAACCACGTTATTTCCGGGTTTTTCAGGATGAGAAAATTTCTTTTATGTATCCGAAAACCTATTATAAAAAAGAAACCGGCAAATACAGTTTGTTGGTCGACATAAAAAAAGACAAAGAATTCAATCTTGAATTTGGCGGGAATTTTTCTTCTCGTCCCATTAGCACAGGATACGTAGGATTGCAATTGCATTTATTGGGAAAATCGGCCTGGACATTTTCCGGAAAATCGTATTTCGGTAAATTTTACGCCGCCGGAAATCTGGCTATTCGCTATGAACCGCCAACGAAATTTCCTTTTTATCTGGAACCGGAATTCACCATTCACCGCTGGGATTATTTCAGAAGCTCTTCCACTTTTTTCGAAGATGTAAAAACCTCTTACCTCATCCAGGAAGAACAATTTGTGGGAATGAACATTGGCATGCCGGTGGGTAATCGCGGTAAATTGGTATTATTTAGTCGCTATGCCGAATTGGTGGACCAATACTATCAGGAACCTAACTTTTTATCGATCGATACAGCAGACCGCACCAAATTGTATGCAACGGTGCAGGGAATCTCCTACGAACGAAATACACTGAACAAAAAACAATATGCCAATGAAGGTTCATTTTTCAGTTTAACCGCGCGTTACATTGATGCACGCGAACGAACTGTTCCCGGATCTACCGCTCAGAACAGAGATACCATTTACGATTATCACAATTGGGGAATAATTAAACTGGAATTTCAGGATTATTTCAAAGACAAAGGATTTGTTCGTTTAGGAGTTAACCTCGAAGGTGTTTACTCCATCCAACCCTTTTTAAACAACTATAAAGCCACCATTTTATCTTCGCCGGTGTATCAGCCCATACCAGAAGCAAAAACCTTATTCCTTCCCAATTTCAGAGCCTTTCAATATATGGCAGCTGGTCACCAGGTGATTCTCCATTTCAAGAAAAATCTCGACTGGCGATTTGAGGCTTATGCTTTTCAACCTTTTTCTGTTGTGGAGGAAGGTCCCAATGGAGAAGCGCAATACGGAGAATTATTACGCAAGCGATATTTTATCGGATCATCCTCATTGGTATGGCATAGTCCGTTTGGACCCGCCAGCGTAAGTGTAAACTATTATCCAACCCAGGATCAACCTTTCTCCATTCTCTTTAATCTTGGTTATATTTTATTCCAGCGTCAGGCTTTAAAATAAATCAGATCGTTTCTTTCCACTCAATTAAATCGCGGATTACTGCACTTGCACAGGCTCCGCCAAAAGCAGCAGGTAAATAGGAAATTGTTCCGTAGGCCGATTTTTTAAAATTGGTACCATCGGTCAGCATTAACGATCCAACAGGTGCTTTTTCATTGGAGAAAACAGCTTTTACACCCTTATAAATTTTTTGTTTGTGCAATCGCTTACGCACGTAATGTGCCAGTTTGCAATTGTAGGTTTTAGAAATATCCGTAACGCGAATACGGGTAGGATCCAGTTTCCCACCTGCGCCCATAGATGATATAATGGGGATGTTATTGTGATAACAAGTGGATATCAGTGTGATTTTGGGAGTGATGGAATCAATGGCATCAATCACGTAATCGAATTTTTGAGAAAATAACAATTCGCGCATGGGTTCCATTCGCAGGAATTCCGGAATTACCGTTAAATCCACTTCCGGATTAATGGCTAATAAACGCTCGCGCATCCATTCGGCTTTCGACATTCCGTGCGTAGTTGCAAGTGCCGGTAATTGCCGGTTTCTATTGGTTGGATCTACCACGTCACCATCGCAAATGGTGACTTTTCCAATTCCTGAACGAACAATAAATTCAGCAGCGAAAGATCCTACGCCACCTAATCCAACGATTAACACATTGGAGCGGTTTAATTTTTCGAGACGTTCATCGCCAATCAACAAACGTGTCCTTCCTAACCATGCTGTATCTTTCATACAGAAATAAATTTTGCGTAATTATTTTTAATCAATTTTTGCAATTCATCCTTTTCTAATTTCAACACCAATCGTGCCTTTTCCGCTACCTCTTCAATGGAAGCGTGTGCATCATCCGTTTCCAGTAAAATTTTTTCTCTGCTGCACCGGGTGATGGAATCCTTTGTATCCGGATTTTCATTCAATAAACTTTTTCCGAATGAAATCCAGGCTCCGTACTTCTCCCATTCTTCCCATTTACTCCATTTTCCCGACAAGCCATGTACCAGGACATGCTGAGTATTATTGCATTTTTTTAGCAGTGAAATACATTCTGCATGCGCTTTCACCGAATGAATGACCAATGGCATTTGTAATTCATTGGCAAGTTTGATTTGTTGTACAAAAACACGCTCCTGCAAATTATAATCTGTGGTACAAACCTTATCGAGTCCACATTCACCAATGGCAATAACGCGCAGTCGGTTGGCTTTGATCAATCGTTCCAAATCACTAATCTGTGATTCAGATTTCTCATCCACTTCCCAGGGATGAATTCCCAATGAAAAAAATGCTTCGGGATACTTTTGTAAAAGTTCCTGAAAATGCAAAAGTCCCGATTGAATAATCAGGACCTCTGCTTGAGCATCGTAATGATGAGAATGAACGTTAATCATGCGCTCATCAACATAAATCAGACATTAAAACGGAAATGCATCACATCACCATCCTGCACGATATATTCTTTTCCTTCTACCGATAATTTTCCGTTTTCCTTACACGCGGTTTCACTTCCGAACTTCACGTAATCTTCATAGTGAATTACCTCAGCGCGAATAAATCCTTTTTCAAAATCAGTATGAATTACTCCTGCAGCTTGTGGTGCAGTCATTCCTTTGTAAATGGTCCAGGCTCTCACCTCTTTTACTCCTGCCGTAAAATAGGTTTGCAAATTCAATAAGGAATAACCTGCCCGAATTAATTTATTCACTCCGGGTTCTTCCAGTCCCATCTCATCCAAAAACATTTTGCGTTCCTCGAACGATTCCAGCGCGGCAATTTCCGACTCCATCGCTGCTGTGATAATACAAATCTCTGCGCCTTCGTCTTTTACCGCATTACGAACTGCATCAACATGCTGGTTGCCGGTTTTCACCGATTTTTCGTCGACATTACAAACATATAACACCGGTTTAGCAGTAAGCAAATGCAAATCGCTGATCATTTCAAGATCTTCTTTAGATAAACCGCAACTGCGAATATTTTTTCCTTGTTCAAGATGCGATTTAACCTGAACCAGAATTTCGTATTTACGTTTGGCATCTTTATCGCCACCGGTTTTGGCCATTTTCTCCACACGGGCAACGCCTTTTTCTACCGATTCAAGATCTTTCAGCTGAAGTTCGGTATCAATTACTTCTTTATCGCGAACGGGATTTACAGAACCATCCACATGCACAATGTTGCCATCTTCGAAACAACGCAATACATGTAAAATTGCATCCGTCTCACGGATGTTAGCTAAAAACTGATTTCCTAATCCTTCTCCTTTGGAAGCTCCTTTTACCAGACCGGCAATATCCACGATTTCTACTGTTGCAGGTAATACCCGTTCAGGTTTTACCAATTCTTCCAGTTTATAGAGACGATCATCCGGAACATTGGTCATTCCGATGTTTGGCTCAATTGTACAAAAAGGAAAATTGGCGGCTTGCGCTTTACCGCTCGATATGCAATTAAATAAAGTGGACTTACCTACATTCGGTAAGCCCACTATTCCACATTTTAAACCCATAATAGTGATACCTCATTAGATGATGAGGCGCGAAATTATCATTTTCCTCCGAGAACTGTAACAGTTCCGGTATAAACCTTTTCTTTTCGGGTAATATCCAATACGTAGAAATAGGTTCCGTCGGGAACTAATTTCCCGTTTTTATAGTGTTTTCCGTCCCAATTGTTCTGGTAATTATCATTCTGATAAACCAACAATCCCCAACGGTCGAACACCTGAAGCACTGAATTCGGATTTTTCTCTATGCCCACTACTTCAAATACGTCATTACTTCCATCACCATTCGGTGAGAAAACATTTGGTATGATTACGGCGCAGTCCTCGAAATACATATAGGAAGTATCCGTTACCGTAGCACAAAGATTGGTTACTGCCACGGTGTACACCTGAGCACCCTCTGTAGGGTGAATGGTATTGATCTGAGCCGTTGTTTCGCCTGTGCTCCAGAGATAGGTACTTCCGGGTTGTGTTGCATCCAATACGATAAACTCATCCATGCAAATGGTATCGCTCACAATATCGGGAGCCGGATCCGGGAGGTAATCGATGACCAGGGTATCCGAACCCGTACAGGTTAAATCGGTAATTAAAACGGAATAAGTTCCGGTTTGGTCAACGGTTACTGTAGGATTGAGCGCTGATGGATTGGAGAAGGTAAGATTGGATCCATTCGGTTGCGATAAAATCGACCAGGCTACTTGTCCGGGAGCAGTAACTCCACTCACATTGTAGAACAAATTACAGGTTTGTCCGTTCGGAGGGAAATTTCCTAATCCAAGAACGGTCAATTGAATCGTTGTATCGTATGTACAACCGAAATTATCAGTTACCGTGTAAGTATAGCTATGAACACCGGCAGTGGTCGGTTGTACAACTACAGCGGTATCATTCTGACCCGAAATGATATCGGGACTACTTTGCCAGTTTTCTGATACGATTAGCGGCGTATAGAATTCGGTATTTGGATTAATGGCAGGATTAAAGAAAATTCCCCACTCAAAAATAAATCCGTCGTCGATACCTAAATTATCACGAATGGTGATGGTCCAGTTACCGTTAATCGGACAACCGATAAAACTTGCAAACGAAACTTCAGGTTTATAGGTACCCGGAGTCATGGTTTGACCGGCAGAAGGACTAGGAGGAGCTGTGAGCGTTACGGTATTTCCTCCTGCAAATTCTTGTCCTAATGTTCCCCATGCAGCATTATCTTCAAAGCAATATTCATATCCAATTCCGGGAGTACCATTTCCGGAGTCATCGGCTTCACCCAAGAAGGTTCCTCCACCTCCAAAGCCACCGGGGAAAAGTCCATTCCCTGTATAGGAGTTAAAGACATTAATCATAACACCGCTCGGACAAGTCAATGCCATTTCCAAATCTCCCAAATAAGAGTGTTCCATGGTAACACACATCCGTTGAATATCGGAAGCCGAAGTAACGGTTTGTCCGGGTAGGAAATCATGAATATTAATCGAGGTCGTATAATTCTGACCTGATCCATCCGGCAGATACGTTAAACCAGCGAAGGTTCCTCCAATTTCAAAGGATCCTTGAGTTGGATCAACACCCACAGTATCGGTTTGCGTAACCCCACCAATCAGCAAAGTCGATTCGCCCAAACAAATGGTATCATCTTCCGGCATGGTACCCGCAAAACTTGGAATGGTGGAAACACGGATTTTACATTTCATTACCTGAATGTAACCGATGGGATCGGTGATACGAAGCGTAACCAAATAACCTGCGCGATTCGGCGGAGTAAAATAAACTTGTGCACCGGTTTGTGAGGTTCCATCGGAAAAATCCCATTGGAAAGTACAATTGGAAATATTCTGGCTATAACCAAATGGTACACCATAGTTCGTTTGATTTGATTCGGAAGAATATGGAAAATCAGGTGCCGCTACTAATAAAACAGAATCACCATAACACACATCTACATAACCGGTATCGGCAGGACTCATCGCATTGGGTTGTTGTCCGTTGATAAATCCTAAAATATGCGGATCATAAGGTTGAGGAGGATTTCCGCATGAAACATTCGCTTGCCATCCTGTTCCTGTTCCGGAAGCATCCGAAGTAAACTGAATGGTTAAACAACCACTGGAATTGGCAAATGAAGCCGTATAGGTAAATCCATTGGGATCGGTAACGGAATTGTGTGTACCAAGCAATGGAGATGCAATGGAAGGACCATCATACACCGTTACAAAATCACCGGCTAGTACATCCCACTGAAATCCTACATTGATGGCGAATGCAACAGTGACTTTACTTCCTACCAGTGCGTTGATGTCGGGACAAATAACGATAACCTGATTTTCATTATTACCGTAATTCGCACCATTTCCACCCGAATCGAAAAAGTTCTGTACCGATCCATCATCAAAATTGGCACAGGTGATGGGGTTCGACTGATCGTAATCGGGATCTGTAATGTTTATTGTTTGTGCAGAAGCAGCTTGAATGCTTAAAACCGCAGATGCAATGAAAAAGAGTTTAAATAATTTCATAACCACGGCTTATTTAGAGGATAAAATAATTTCTTCGGATAAAACGACCAACATTTTATTTGTACCGTTGATGCGGTAATACTGATAGTTTTTCTTTTCGGGACTCAATCCCAATGCAAAAAGGTTTACATTTTTTAAATCGCTGATAGCAACTGAACCGCGAATTTCATGGGCATTCGATTTTTCCGCTGGCAGATCCATAATTACCCAACCTGATTTAGCCACCTTATTCAGATAAGCCAATTTTTCAGGCGTGTTACTTTTCATTTCAGTTAGTTCCTCTTTAGAATACTTCGACAACAAACGAACATCCCAGTCCGACGATTGAGCAGATAATCCGGCTGTTAAAAACACAGCGAGGAAAAGCGACATGATCATTTTTTTCATTGGTAAACGTATTTGTTGTAAATATAACCATAAAAAAAGAAAACTCCGTTACCTCAATGAAGTAACGGAGTTTCATATTTACTGAAATCTGTGAATCCTATTGTGCAAATATGGTTACTGTACCATTATAAATTTTACCGTTTTCGAGTTTAAGCACATAATAATATACGCCTGAACTTACGCGTTTTCCATTCTTGTAATGTGCTCCATCCCAATTGTTTTTATAATCGGAACTTTCATAAACCATTAGTCCCCAGCGATCAAATACCTGCAATAAGGAATTATTGTAATACTGGAGATTTCTTACTTCAAACACATCATTAGCACCTGATGATAATCCCGGTGAAAACACATTTGGAATAAATACATCCAATGGTAAAACTTCATAGGTAAATGTATAAGTGTCGGTACATCCTGCCGCAGAGGTAACTGTTAGGGTTACTGTATATGTTCCAGGCTCAGTGTAAATGTGCACTGGATTTTCAAGATAGCTGGTATCACCATCTCCCAATATCCATTCCCATGCTACAATAGCGCCGCTTGCTATGGTAGAGCTGTCGGTATAAATCAATGTATCATTCTGGAAAATTGTTCCTGATGGTGGAATCGGATATCCCATTGCATCCGGATATGGATTGAGTGCTACCAATGCAGATGGAGAAGTTCCAACACAACCATTGGTATCGGTAACCGTTACTGTGAATGATCCTGAGCTCACCCATTGGGTGGAATCGGCAATGCCATTTGACCAGTTATAGGTTACATACGAAGAATCGACCGATAACAACGTTGAATCGCCACAACCGGAAGCTGCACCTAATATTTCCGGTGTTGGAAGAGGATTCACTTCGAAATCGATAAAATTCGTTGCATAGCATCCATTCTGACCAACCGTAACGTAGTATTGACCTGCCGTATTTACCGTGATTCCTGATGAGGCATCGGTGGTGTTCCATAAGTAAGAATCATAGGGTCCACCCGAAACCGTTAAGTTGGAAGAACCTCCCACACAAACGGATTGAGCACCTAAAATAACTGGATTAAAATTCGCTAAGCCTGTGGTATCGATGAAAACCGTAATCGGGAACATGGTTGACATGGCCGGAGTACCGTTATCAGTTGCCGTAACTTCTAAAATATTGAAGCCTGCATCTGCTAGCGAAGAAACCACCATCAAATTACATGTTCCATTAGCTGTTGATAAAACAGAATAATTGGTTAGCGTTGCAGAGTTCACGGTAAATGAAATGGTTTGTCCATTTTCCGGTGCAATAAATGAAATAGAGAACAATAAAGTATCACCTACTCCGCAAATGTTAATGGTATCTCCACAAGCAATACCACTACCCGATCCGCTGGAACTGGATGGTGTTACTCCGGATACAATTGGAGCAATGTTTGAACTCGATACACAGGTATTAAACTTGAACGTTCCGTTATCTAACCAATCGATTCCATCTGAAAGTCCAAAAGGACCATCATAAGCATTTCCTGCCTGATCAAAACGACCGAATTGAACGAAGTCAACCCCATTACCACGATTAGAACCAACCGTAGCAGGAGTTCCACCGAATCCATTGGTTCCGCCCGAAGCATCACCTGTGGTCCAGTCCATATCCTGATAACAAAAAGCAACGTTATTGCCCATTCCGATAAAAGGGTCCGTTCCATCAGAAAGTACTAACTGAAACGTACAACGCTTATCACCGTGCTGAGAATAATATCCCACATTTACCCAATTGATGTAAATGGCATTGGGATAAATTTTATAGACCACCGATCCATTTCCCGCTCGTGTATCCACATCAGCCCAGAAAGGTGCAACCATTACGTAAGTAGGATCCGGAAATGGATTTGCACTAAAGGTTCCGTAAGGGGTACCGAAGGATACATTTCCGTTGTTGTTGATGTAAAGACTCGTGTAGTTATCCCCGTATAAACAAAAGGTAAAAGGAATATTGATTAAACCGGTAGAACCATCGTCGTTCGGTGCCATGGCTGTGGTGTAGGAAGCATCGGGTTCGATGTAACATCCGCACACTGCACCGCCGCGATTTTGATGCGGAGCATCATTATCGTTGTGAAAAATTTTAGAAGGATCGAAAATGGCGTCCTTGCCTTTGGGAGTCGGCAAAAGAATCGTGTGATTTCCCGGAGGGATGGTTCCGGTACTTTTCAGTTGTTCATACTCCTGAGGAGTATAGGTGTTCCCTTTAGGTGTTTGTGCAAGAAGCGTTCCGGCACTGAACAGGCAAATTCCTAAAAAGGCGAGTTTTTTCATGATTTCCGGTGTTTGTTTTGAGGAGTCGAATAAACAGATATTTTTTCTTTTTCCCGAGACATTCATCATTTAAAAAAGATGTTTTGCGCAATTTTCAAAAGTTTTCAACTTGGGTCTATTGCCCCTTATGCAAACTCTTAACTTTGGCGCTTAAAATCAAACAAAAATGGCCAATATCGAGGAATTGAAAAGAACCTGTTCTCAGGTAAGACGAGATATTATACGAATGGTTGCACAGGTGCAGAGCGGACATCCGGGAGGTTCGTTGGGATGTACAGAATATCTTGTGGTTCAATACTTCCATAATCTAAAACACAATCCTGCCCAATTCAGTATGGATGGTAAAAACGAGGATCTGTTTTTCCTTTCCAACGGACATATTTCCCCTGTGTTTTACAGTGTTTTATCCCGCAGCGGATATTTCCCCGTGTCGGAATTAGCCACATTCAGAAAATTAAACACCCGCTTACAGGGTCACCCCACCACCCATGATCATTTACCCGGTGTAAGAATGGCCAGCGGATCACTTGGACAAGGCTTATCCGTTGCGGCCGGAGCTGCATTATCGAAAAAATTGAATAACGACAAAGCACTGGTATACAGTCTGCACGGTGATGGAGAAATTCAGGAAGGTCAGATTTGGGAAGCAGCCATGTATGCCGCGCACAATAAAATCGACAACCTGATTGCAACGATCGATTATAATGGTCGCCAGATTGACGGTGATGTGGACCATGTTTTATCACTCGGTGACCTCGAGGGCAAATGGAAATCGTTTGGATGGGAAGTGATGAACATTCAAAACGGAAACGATGTGCAGCAGGTGATGGAAGGACTGGACAAAGCTAAAAGTTTGACAGGCAAAGGAAAACCGGTGATGATCATTATGAAAACAGAAATGGGCATGGGAGTTGATTATATGATGGGAACACATAAATGGCATGGATCGGCTCCTAACGCAGAACAAACAGAAAAAGCCCTCGCACAGTTGGAAGAAACGTTGGGCGATTATTAATGTGATGTCCCTAAAAAGGATTTCCATATCATTCCTGTTTGCATTTTTTTGCATCACTTCTTTTGCACAACAAGAGGAGACCACTACCCGCATCCTTTTTATTTTCGATGCCTCCAATTCCATGAATGCACCCTGGCAGGGAAGCAGCAGAATTGACATTGCACGCAGAGTGATGGCGCGTTCGCTGGATAGTTTAAAAACCATTCCCAATCTGGAAGTGGGATTGCGCATTTACGGTCACCAATCGCCTTTATTACCCGGGCAACAAGATTGCAACGACACAAAACTGGAAGTCCCCTTTTCACCACAAGGTGCGGAAAAAGCAAAAGGCTGGATTAATTACGTTGTTCCAAAAGGCACCACGCCCATTGCACGATCATTAGAAAAAGCCGGCGGCGATTTTCCTGAATGTAAAAAATGCAGAAACGTAATTATTTTGGTTACCGACGGAATCGAAGCCTGCGACGAAGATCCATGCGCCATTGCAAAAGCATTACGGTCGAAAGGCATTATTGTAAAACCTTTTGTGATAGGTATCGGAATGAACATGGATTATCTGAATGCATTAGAGTGCATCGGAACCGTTTATGATGCATCGTCGGAAGAAACCTTTAAGCAGGTTTTAAACGTGGTTATTTCACAAGCCTTAAACAATACGACCTGTCAGATAAACATCAACGACATTCACAAAAAACCGACAGAAACCAATATCAGTTTTTCATTGTACGATGAAAAAAGTGGGGCATTAAAATACCACTACATTCACACCATGAATAAAGCCGGGAATCCGGATACATTGACGATTGATCCATTATTGACCTATAAACTAGTGGTGCACAGTGTACCTCAGGTGGAGAAAAAAGGAATTCGCTTAATACCTCAAAAACATAACATCATTGAAATTGATGCGCCACAAGGAGCAATTGAAACAAAAATTTCGGGTTACAATAAAACATCTTCAGTAATGATGATTGTGCGCAAAAAGGGAGAGATGAATACTATTTATGCGCAACACTTTCCGGAGAAACAAGATTACCTGGTGGGCAATTACGATTTGGAAATTCTTACGCTGCCCCGTATTTATATGACGGATGTAAAAGTGAATCAAAGCGCAACCACCAAAATAGAAATCCCACTGGCAGGAACGCTCGACTTAAACACACCGATTGGCGGATACGGAGCCATTTTTCAATTGGAAAATGGTAAAACGAATTGGGTGTGCGACATCAAAGATGAATTCAGCCGACAAAGCTTTAATCTGCAACCCGGAAAATACAAAGTGGTATACCGCAACCGGAAAACAAGTAAAACAGTTTATACCACCGAAAAATCATTTACAATAACATCAGGACAAACGACCGTAATTACACTATAACCATGGAAAAGTTTAAGATCAAGAATCAACAAGACACCCGTAGCGGATTTGGAGAAGGACTATTGGAACTCGGAAGAAAAAATCCGAATGTAGTTGCTCTGTGTGCCGACCTTACCGGATCGCTGAAAATGGATGCGTTTGAAAAAGAATTTCCTGATCGCTTTTTCCAAACCGGAATTGCAGAAGCAAATATGATCGGATTGGCAGCGGGTATGACCATTGGCGGAAAAATTCCTTACACTGGAACATTCGCCAATTTTTCTACGGGACGTGTTTACGACCAGATTCGTCAGAGTGTGGCCTACAGCGAAAAAAATGTAAAAATTTGTGCTTCACATGCCGGATTAACCCTGGGTGAAGATGGTGCTACACATCAGATTTTAGAAGATATCGGATTAATGAAAATGCTTCCGGGTATGACGGTGATTAATCCCTGCGATTTTAACCAGACCAAGGCAGCCACCATTGCCATAGCAGAACATCAGGGTCCGGTTTACCTGCGCTTCGGCCGACCAAAAGTTCCCAACTTCACTGAGGAAAATCAAAAATTTGAAATCGGAAAAGCGTTGATGTTAAACGAAGGCGTTGATGTCACCATTTTCGCTACCGGACATTTAGTTTGGAAAGCCATTGAAGCCGGAAGAATTTTATTGGAAAAAGGAATTAATCCTGAAATAATAAATATCCATACGATTAAACCTTTGGACGTTGAGGCAGTCTTAACTTCTGTACGCAAGACCAAATGTTGTGTAACCGCAGAAGAGCACATGATGGCCGGAGGATTAGGCGAAAGTATTGCTCAGGTGTTGGTTCGCAACTTCCCTGCCCCACTCGAAATGGTAGCCGTAAACGACACCTTTGGTGAAAGCGGTACACCTGAAGAGCTGATGCAGAAATACGGTCTGGATTCACCAGATATTGTACGTGCTGCTGAGCGCGCCATAGCCCGGAAATAAGTCCGCCGGAACACAAAGAGGCCCACGAAGATGATCGAACAAAGCGATAAAGAAATTCTGGACCTCTTTCACCGTGGTGAAAACCGCGAAAAGGCATTTGAGTTACTGGTAAAAAAATACCAGCGTAAACTTTATGCTGTGATTCGTAGAATCGTGATCGATCACGATGATACTGCCGACGTTTTACAAAACACATTTATTAAAGCCTGGAAAGGAATGAATTCCTTTCGTGAAGAAGCACGCCTATATACCTGGTTGTACCGGATTGCATCCAATGAAGCGTTAAGTTTTATTTCGCGCAGCAAAAAAAATCTGAATTCTTCCATTGAAAATCATTTTCAATTAATGGCAGAAGAAAAAAGTGATTCCACGCATCACACAGGTGATGAAATTCAAAAATTTCTTCAATTAGCCATACAAACCTTACCGGAAAAACAACGGGTGGTGTTCCTGATGAAATATTATGATGAAATGAAATATGAAGAAATGGCTGAGGTACTTGAAACTTCGGTTGGTGCTTTAAAAGCGAGTTATCATATTGCCGCGAAAAAAATTGAGGAATATTTACAACAACATGCATTAAACCTTTCTTCGGGATTGGAGTCATAATACAAATGGATAACAAACCACATAACAAGCAGGGTCCTTTCGACGCACCGGAAAATTTCTTTTCATCCTTTCCGCAACGTGTAATGGATGAGGTGGAAATGGAACAATTACGGGAAATTGCTCCGCTCCTCTATTCCATTGAGAAAAAAGATTGTTTCGAAGCACCGGCTGGATTCTTTGAGCAGTTTACTGTTGACATGAATCCAACTCCGAAGGTGCGTTCGATGTACACAAAAATCAGCATTGCCATTCTTTCTTCCGCGGCGGCTGTTTTATTGATCATTACCGGCACCCGGCAAAACACTGAAGTCGCAGCTAATAATGAATTTAGTATTCCTGCCACCGACAATGTTTTAGCAGAAGTTTCTTCGGATGAATTGGATCAATTTATCGTTGATGAAGTGAGCAGCGATTTATTTGAAGAAGAATTAGCTCCTGTATTAGCCATGGAAAATAACAACACGGTGAAGCATGTGCAGGATGATGATTTAAAGGAGTATATCATAAATGAAGTTGATTTAGAAAATTTTATTGAAGAATTTTAATCGTAGCAACATGAAAAAGCAAATCGTAATGCTGCTGATGGGAATCGGGATGATTTCTACGGCAATGGCTCAGGAGCCGGAAAACAAAAAAGAGAAGATGGAGGCAGCCAAAATTGCATTTATCACGAAAGAACTCGAATTAACTACCGAAGAAGCACAAAAATTCTGGCCCGTTTACAATCAGCGTGAAGCGGAATCGGATGCGGTTCGTAAGGAAATGCGTGCAAAAATGAAGGGCAAAAAAATTGAGGAGATGAGTGACGCGGAAGTTGAAAAATCGATGGATGAAATGCTTGCTTTAAAACAGAAGGAACTGGATATTGAGAAAAAATACAATACCGAGTTTAAAAAAGTTTTACCCGTAAAAAAAGTGGCAAAACTCCATATGGCGGAGCGCAAGTTTAAAGAAGAAGTGATGAAAGAATGGAAGGATCGTCACCCCGGCGGACCCGAAGGCAAAGGCCCGGGCGGAAATGGTCGTGGCGGAAAAGATCCCGATCCAAAACCTTAATCGAAGGACCCTTTTCAGGGTCTTTTTTTTTGAGCAATAACAGAAATCCACTAAATTGCTTGTATGAAAATCCGCTTACTCCTTCTGTTTGTCATTTTACACCAAGTAACCTTCGCTCAATCGGCCGATAAAGGAAAAACCTTCATTGATCTATCCGTAGGAATGGGAGGCTATCATGGCATGAGTAATTTGAACGATAATCAGAATAAAGATGTCAATGCAGGCGCCAATGCCTTTCAGCTGAATGCGGGTTATGTAGTAAAAAACGGATTTTCGTTGGGACTAGAATTCCGTGCTTTGCGTTATCTCACGGATGATGATTCGGCCAGCATTGTTAAAGAAGCCGCCGCGAATTGCATTGCCATTACCAGCGATTATCACTTTGTAAACAAACAGAAATTCAATGCCTACGCCGGATTTGGATTAGGAGGAACACGTTTTAATTATTTGCGCTCGGAATTAGATACCACTACCCTGCAATACAACAAAGGAAGAGTTTATGCTCAAGGTGCATTGGTTGACATCCATACCGGTTTACGTTGGTGCTTTACCAAACATGTTGGATTATTTTTCAGAGCCAATTACAGTTTTTTCCCTTTAAACGTAACCCGCTTTACGGTGAACGGCAACGATAAAGAAGACATGAGCTACAGAAAAACAACCGATGTAATTCTCAATTTCAGAGGACTGGAATTAAAGGTTGGATTGAGTGTTTATTTTTGATTTAAATCAAGACCTTCATAATACCCCAAATCCATGGATTTTATCTGTTTGGTATAGGCAGAAATTTGCCCGGTGTGATAGCTAAAATGTTCGATGACATGAATAAGAATGGACAAACCGTTTTCCCGGAATCCCTGTACAGGGCGGACATTTAGCCATTCACTTTCCGGTAGGTGATTTAAAACGATTGATAGATCCTTCTGCAGAATATTTAATTTCTCCAATAAAGCAGATTTACTGCACCTGGAACCGGATTCAAATTCTAAACTTCGTTCACGAAGATCCGTTTGCTTTCCTAATCCGGAGCAAATCCATTGACGCGCATTTCCGCAGAGATGCAAAACAAGATTACCAATGGAACTTAACGTTGCGCCAGGCGATTGCCAGATTTCATCTTCAGAAAGAACATTCAAACATTTTTTTATCCGGGGAATGCTTTCCCTGAAAACTCTACGGTTAAATTCTTCTACTAATGCCTGATGAATTTCACTTTGCATGAACAAAAGATAAGAAAAATAATCTTAATTCAAGTCGAAATCCAGCGACACGTTTTCGGAGCGGGTGGTAGGATGTTGTTTTCCTTTAGAAAGTTCATCCACTACGGTGCCGGTATAACGAAGTAATTCGGTGACGGAAACATGTCCGTTTTTATCCAGATCGGCATCGCCGGATTTCAGTCCGTTTAACAACACATAAGTAAACAATCCATTTTTCCATTCGCCGCTTTCCATTGCAAATTCGGCACTACCCGCCGATGAAATAATGGTGGCACCGGTACCCCTGCGCACATCGGCAAATAATTCCTTTAATAATTCGGTGGAAGTTCTTCCATTCATTCCGTGTTTCACCGTAAATCCATCTCCCACACTCCGAAATGCAAGATCGTCTGACTTTTCATTTGTACCACCTTTGGTGATTTCATCTTTGTCCACTTCACCACTGTGACAAGCATCGATGAGAAATAATTTTTTGAGTGGGGCAATGCTATCCAAAACATTTTCCAGTTGCGAATACTCAATACCATTTTGATCGGGACTGTTGAAATTCATGTCGTGGGTAGAAAGAAAATAATTAAACCCTGCATCAAGAACTCCATGTCCCGCAAAGAACAAAATCACCTGATCGTTTCTTCCTGCAGTTGCTAAAAATGTTTTTACCTCTTTTAATGATGAACGATTGACTTTTTCATCGGTGATCAACAACGTTTTTACAGCACTATAGTTTGCAGGTTTCTGCAACTCGAGGAAGGACTTCATATCAGTAACATCCTTGCCCGGGTAGCGCAAATTAAATGAAGCGTTAGAAAAGGTACCGGATCCAATTCCGACATAATACAATACTGGTTTTTGTGCCGGAGAAGGACGATCCGTAATAATCCGCTCACGATTCGATTCAAGCCCATTGGCATCGAGCACGGCCACATCGATTTGATTTGTTCCATCGGCCAGAAGAATGGATATGGATTTATTCCATTCACCGGTATTTAATTTCTTAAGTGAAAATCCATTCCTTCCCCAAATCGGCACTTCATTAATCCAAACCATTAAACGATCTAATTTTGCTCCCGAACTTTTTGCTTCCAATTGCAAGTTCAACTCCGTCGTTTTCGTTTGAATTCCGATTTTATCTCTGTTTACGATTCTACAAGTTGGAGGCGTACCCCCTGTTGAAGAGGAGGAAATTCCCATTTTTTCCATTCTGCGTTTCCAGGAAAATTCTAAAGCAGAAATTAATTCACTATTGGATGAACCCAGTGATAAAAGCACTTTATCCGGACGATTCATGATTAAATCAAATTGCTCAAAAGGATACACCGTTCCGTTTTGGTAAAATCCGACCAAATCATATCCTCCTTTACTGGTGAAATAATAATTGTTTTCGTTGGCAATAACAAAATCTTTATCGTTAAACACCATGGTAACAATGTTTCGTGCTCCTGCTACATCCCATACCCGAATTGATCCATCATCAGATGTTGAGATTAACCATTGGTCGTCGCTGCTAAATGAAAATGAATTGGCCCAACTGGAATGTCCTTTTAATTCCACTGCTGCGAAATCGTTGGTATTGCGCAGGTGCATCACCCATTCTTCGCCCATGGAAATGAGGTATTGTCCTTTAGTTGAAAATGCCACAGGGAAAAGTTGTTTTTTAATGGCCGATTCGCTTCTTGTTTTATGTTCGGATGGATCGCGGAATGATTTTGCGGGTTCATCTTTTCCGGTCTCGTACAACATCACCCGCTTGGTTTTGGCATCCTGCGCCACCAGAAATTTTCCGTCGCCCGAAAAATCGGTGCTGCGGGTTCCGGTTCCCTTAATTACTATTTTATCTTCTTTTAAAACGGGCATTTTGTAAATCATCACATGACCATCCTCTGCAACTGCCACCATTTTCCCTTTGGGATGTATACTTAATGCACTTACAATTCCACCTGCTTTAAATTCTGAAGCAAGAATGTTTTTGGTTAAGTCAAACACTTTTAATTGTCCATCCGCACTTCCGCTCACCAGCCATTTATTATCCTTACTAATCTCAGCACAGGTGATGAAACCATTGTGACTATACATGGATTTCTCTTCCAGTGAAAACACATTCACCAATTTCAACACGCTTCCCCAGCCAACAATCAGGTTTTTAGAATCGGGTGAAAATTGAATAGCGCGAATTTCTTTTTCTCCGGTGTTGATGCGTCGGATGGCATGATCGAAAACCGAAAACAACACCACATCTCCGGAAGATTCAAATGAAATGGCAATGAATTTTTTATCGGGACTAAAAACGGCATTACTGGGCACATTTACCCGTGGTTGGGTGCGGACTGCAATGAGTGAATTATTTTTATCGTAGATATAAATTTTGTTTTCTTTCAACTCGCCTCTATACGGATAATGCTCCGAAGGAATTCTTCCGATATTGAATTCTTCTTTTGCCAAAATAGAACTTACGTCCACCTCCGTTGGATTTCCTCCTTTGGCTCTTACGCTCACTTTTTTAGTAGCGGCATCAAACACCACATGATCCACTTCTCCGGCAACCCGTGCTGATAACAAATATTTTTTCCAGCTTTTGGTATTCACGATAAATGCCGAACCTTTATTTCCGAAAAGCAACATATCGTCGTTCACGCCGAAATTCAATTGAGTAATCGGAAAAGGATCATCATAAAATTTGTCGCTTACTTCCACAAAATCCGAAGTGGAATACACTTTACAGGTCCCCAAATCGCCCCGCATGTAAAGAAAATTTCCTTCCGGACTATATCCGACTTTCGTTACATAAAATGAAAATCCCGTTATGGTTTTAATCAATTTCCCAGATCGGATTTCCCAAACCTTCACTGTTTTATCACGCGAAGCCGTGGCATAGGTTTTTCCTTGCGGATCTACCGACAAAAACAAAACATCTTCGGTATGTCCCTGCTGCACCACCAGCTGATCATTGCCAGCTCTCAGGTTGAACGAAACGAATAGTAAAAAAGCGATCAAAAGAGGGGATTTCATGAAGTTTGAATTTGGACCTGAATATAATTCAAATGCCTCCTCGGCCATCATTCCGGTCGAAAAACACGGTATTCACCTTAGGGATCAAGGGGTTAATCATTTTGATATTGTCTTTATTTTAATTCTACTTTAAATCGATCTTCTCTGGTTTTTGAGGATTAAAAAGCGTACCTTTGCGCCCTGATTTTCAAAACCATTTATGCAGAAGCTGAGGAATATCGCGATTATCGCACACGTTGACCATGGTAAAACCACGTTGGTTGACAAAATGCTGCTAGCCGGCAAATTATTTAAAGACCATGAAACACCCGGAGAGCTGATTCTCGATAATAACGACCTCGAAAGAGAACGCGGTATTACCATTCTCGCTAAGAACGTTTCTGTTCAGTACAAGGATTATAAAATTAACATCATCGACACCCCGGGCCACGCCGATTTCGGTGGAGAGGTTGAGCGCGTACTCAACATGGCAGACGGTGTATTGTTATTGGTTGATGCCTTTGAAGGTCCGATGCCACAAACACGCTTTGTAACTTCCAAAGCATTAGCGATGGGATTAAAACCTATTCTGGTGGTAAACAAAGTGGACAAACCCAACTGTACGCCTGAAGAGGCTTATGAGTCGGTGTTTGAACTGATGATGAACCTGGATGCTACAGACGAGCAATTGGATTTCCCTGTAGTTTATGGTTCTGCCAAACAAAACTGGATGGGTATCGATTGGAAAAAACCAACCGGAAACATCGATGCACTTTTTGAAATGATTATTGAGCATATTCCCGCTCCGAAAATTTCTGAAGGTACACCACAATTACTGATTACTTCACTCGATTTCTCCCAATACATCGGTCGCTTTGCCATCGGAAGATTACAACGCGGCGAATTGAAGGCGGGTCAACAAGTTTCATTGGTAAAACGCGATGGAACCATTGTTAAACAGCGTATCAAAGATTTATTTGTATTCGAAGGTTTTGAAAAACGCAAAGTAGAATCGGTGCAAGCCGGTGATATTTGTGCGGTGGTTGGAATTGAAGGTTTCGAAATTGGTGATACCATTGCCGATGCAGAAAATCCAGAAGCATTAAAAACGATCGATATCGAAGAGCCTACCATGAGTATGCTTTTCACTATTAATAACTCACCTTTCTTCGGTAAAGAAGGAAAATTCGTGACTTCCCGTCACTTGAAAGAACGTCTCGAACGTGAGTTGGAAAAAAATCTTGCATTACGTGTTAAAGAAACCAACTCGGCCGATTCTTTCAATGTATCCGGGCGTGGAGTACTTCACTTATCGGTACTTATTGAAACGATGCGTCGCGAAGGTTATGAATTACAGATTGGTCAGCCACAAGTTATCTTCAAAGAAATAGATGGTGTTAAATGCGAGCCGATCGAAGAATTAACCATCGACTTACCGGAAGAACACGCAGGAAAAGCCATTGAAATGGTTTCTACCCGTAAAGGCGAAATGATGAACATGTCACCAAAAGGAGATCGTATGATTATGCAATTCGTTATTCCTTCACGTGGATTAATCGGTTTGCGTAATAATATGCTTACGGCCACAGCGGGTGAAGCGGTAGTGACTCATCGCTTTAAAGAATATGCACCTTACCGTGGTGAGATTCCTGGTCGTATGAACGGATCTTTAATCTCCATGGAAACCGGCGATGCTATTGCCTACTCCATCAACAATCTTCAAGATCGCGGTACATTCTTTATTGAAGTAGGAGAACCGATTTATGAAGGACAGGTAGTAGGAGAAAATACTCGTCCCGGCGACATGGTGGTAAACATCACTAAAACAAAAAAACTCACCAACATGCGTGCATCCGGATCGGATGATAAAATGAGAATTGCACCTCCGGTGAAGTTTTCGCTTGAAGAAGCATTGGAATACATTCAGGGTGATGAGTATGTAGAAGTAACGCCAAACAACATTCGTCTTCGTAAAATTATTCTTACCGAAAGCGATCGTAAACGCGCATCAAATACTAAACTTCAGCTCTGATCTGAAATAAAACTTAATCAAAAAGGCGATCTCCGGATCGCCTTTTTATTTTATCTCCATTACTTTAATACTGCGGTCATCTCCTGTGGAGATCAAACGATTCAATGAAGGAATCCAATGCAAGGCGTTAACTGAATTTTTATGCGCATCCAACAATTTGCGATCAATCCGCAATAAAATACTGAGGGTATCGGTCGACCACAACTTTATCGTTTTATCGCGACTCGCCGTTGCAATCACCGCTGTACCGGTCAATTCTTTGATATCGTAAATAGCAAAATTATGAGCGGGAATTGAACGGATGAGCGATCCATTCCTTTTCCAATAATTTAAATACGCATCTTTTCCGCCGCTCAGAAGCGTATCCTCATCTAAAAAACAAATGGAATTACAAGCCATCTCATGCGCTTTCCATTCCTGAACCAAATTATAAAACGAAGTTTCAAAAATCCGTATCCATCCATCCCCACAAGCGAGTGCCAAAAAATCGCCGGAAGGAGAAAGTGCCATCTTCCTTATTTTTTCCGAGCAAATCGGATAATTAAGCATTAAACGAAAATCATTCCGGTCCCAAATACAGCAAGTGCCATCACCGGAAACGGTGTAAAAATGATTGTTTTTATTATGGAGAAGAATTTGAAAAATGGCCGACTGATGATGAATGATGTGTTTTATTTCTTTCTTATTCAACAAATCAATAATGTGTAAATCGCCGGTACCAAGTCCGATAAACAACACCTGTTTTTCCTGATCGTGCAACAGCGAATAAACCGGCTTTCCGACATTCACAGAAAATTTTTCTGCAGCACCATTTAGTACATCCCATTCCGCAACAAATCCATCCGCGCTGCCACTGAAAACTGTTTCCGGTTTACTTCCCTGTTCAAGACAATAAACGGGAGCGGCGTGACCGGACAATGAAAATTTCAAATGAACATCCGGCTTTTTCATAGCGATTGTAAGAATGAACAGGACACCCATTGAAGGGAATTTTCCATAACTTTTTTTCGAACACTAAATTCCGGAACAATGTTTCCCTGATTCAATTCAATCATTAAAATCATTCCGGTTATTTCATCCTGAACAATTTCCAGTATTCCAAGTTCAGCATCGAGAACGAGGTCGTGGACAAATAAAAGTCGACGGTTTTTATCTCTGAATCCGGAGTTGCGGTCTTTTTGTTTGAATGGAATTTCAGTTCCGCTCCACGCATACATATCGGGCGAATAAAACCATTGGTTACCCATTTTTTTCCGGTAACCTAAAATGAGATCATTCAAACGCAAACGTTCCATACTGCAAAATAACATAAAAGCAGTAGAGTTGTTCGGCTAGCTATGAAAATGTGATGACTCCTGATCGCCTAAACTTCCTTGCCTTTGAGCATTTTATTCCAATACAAATGAGGAAGAATATATTTTTTTAACCACCATAAACGCAGATGTTCTTTCGAAGAATCGAACACCAGCATTTGTTTTAGTTTCGGATCCGGGGTAAAATTATTTTGATAATCGAACTCTGCCAAAACCATTTTACCGTATCCGGTTACCAAGGGACAACTCGAATATCCATTATACGATTTATCACTGATTTTTCCATTGGCGATCATTGATTTGATCGATGCTACCACAACAGGGACCTGTTTTCGAATGGCAGCACCTGTTTTAGCAGTAGGTAAAGCTGCGGCATCGCCCATACCGAAAATATTCGCGTATTTTTTATGTTGCAGGGTGTTAATGTCCACATCCATCCAACCATCTTTATTCGCTAAATCGGAATCCTTAATAAAATCCGGAGCAGTTTGCGGTGGTGCGAGATGAAGCATGTCGAACGGAATTTCAATAAGCGAATCACCTTTCATTTCTTCCTTCAGTGAATTATCCTGATTAATCACACATTGATTTCCGCTGGCATTAACCCATTTAAATGTGATGATTTTTTTATCGGCATCAATTTTAACCGGTGCATAATGCGGTTTAAAGTGAATACCATAACGGGCTATGACCTGCTCAAGTGTATGGCGAATTTCTTTCACTCCGAAAATGGCAGCTCCCGGTGTAGCATAAATAACATTGGTGTTTTTGTCGAGACCTTTTTTCTTGAAATAATCAGCCGCCAGATAGGCGATTTTTTGAGGAGCTCCTCCACATTTTATTGGCGTAGTAGGTTGCGTAAAAACAGCATTTCCGCCTTTAAAATTTTTAAGCACTTCCAAGGTATGTATCGGATCGGTATAATTACTGCAAACCACACCCTTATCAATCGCCTCGGCCAATCCTTCAATTTGCGACATATCGTAAACGAGTCCCGGTGATAACACTAAATAATCATATTTAATCACTTTGCCGGAACATGTAATAACCGTGTTATTGGCAGCATCCACTTTATCGGCATATTCCCGGATCCAATTCACCCCTTTTGGCATGATATCCGCCATCTTTCTTTTTGTCTTCTCAAAATCGTACGCATTCGCCCCTACGAGGGTCCAGGCAGGTTGATAATAATGAAATTCGGCAGGCTCGAGTAAAGTCACCTGCATATCTTTTTCCCCTAATAAGCGGGCAGCAGTCATAATTCCGCCGGTACCTCCGCCAACAATAACAATATGATTCATAAATCTGGCTTTTTGTTAAAGCTAGGGCAAGGAAAAAGGATAGACAGTGACAGAGGTTACAAAGCGTCAGTATTCGCCCGGAAATTGCGACAAATCGACTCCCCAGGGGTATGTTCATCCCTTACGAATCGGGACATTCCTCTGCTTTTCGCCAAAATGACAGGTTTTTTCAGACTGGTCTCTCCTTTGATGTATTTCTGCCAAAAGAATAAAACTATGAGTACTACTACAGGCAAAATCAATGTTCAGACGGAAAACATTTTTCCGATCATCAAGAAGTTTCTTTATTCCGATCATGAAATCTTTTTGCGCGAATTGGTTTCGAATGCAGTTGATGCCACCAGAAAACTTAAAACACTTTCTTCACTGGGTGAATTTAAAGGCGAGTTGGGCGACCTAACCGTAAAAGTTTCGGTGGATAAGGAAAACAAAACCATCACGATTAGTGACCGAGGGATTGGAATGAGTCAGGAAGAAGTTGAGAAATACATTAATCAGGTTGCCTTTTCCGGTGCCAAAGAATTCGTAGAAAAATACCAGGATAAAGCACAGGGAATCATTGGGAATTTCGGACTAGGATTTTATTCCTCCTTTATGGTTTCCAAACGCGTGGAAGTAATCACCAAAAGCTATCGCGACGAAGCCGCCGTTAAATGGGAATGCGAAGGAAATCCGGAGTACAGTATTTCACCGAGTGATAAAGCGGATCGTGGTACAGATATTATTTTACACCTGGCCGACGATTCAGAAGAATTTGCTGATGAATTCAGAGTAAAAGAAATTTTGCGCAAATACTGCAAATTCCTTCCCGTTGAAATTGCTATGGGTAAAAAGAAGGAGAAAATCACCAATGAAAATGGTGTAGAAGAAGAAATTGAAAGGGATGATATTCTCAATAATCCGGAACCAGCCTGGACCAAATCGCCATCCTCACTGAAAGAAGAAGATTATACTTCCTTCTACCACGAGTTATATCCATTTGCTGAAGAACCATTATTTCACATTCATTTGAATGTGGACTACCCCTTTAACCTGACAGGTATTTTATATTTTCCTAAACTGAAAAACAATATTGAAGTTCAAAAAAATAAAATTCAGCTATACAGCAATCAGGTATTTGTAACCGACCAGGTAGAAGGTGTTGTACCGGAATTCTTAATGCTGCTTCACGGTGTGATCGATTCTCCGGATATTCCATTGAACGTTTCGCGCTCTTATTTACAAAGCGATGCCAATGTGAAAAAAATATCATCGCACATTACTAAAAAAGTGGCCGACAAACTCGAAGAGATGTTCAAAAACGACCGTGCCGACTTCGAAAAAAAATGGGATCACATTCAGGTGTTCATTCAATACGGAATGTTGACCGATGAAAAATTTTATGAGCGTGCACAGAAGTTTGCTTTATTAAAAAATCACGAAGGGAATTACTACACACCGGCGGAATACACCGAAAAAATCAAAGCGATTCAAACCGATAAAAACAATCGCATTGTTTACCTCTATGCGCCATCAACCGCAACACACGATAACTACATCGAATCTGCCAAAGAACGTGGTTACGATGTTTTAATTATCGAAGGTCCGCTTGCACCGCATTTTATTTCCAAGCTCGAAAGCAAAATGGAAAACGCATCCTTTGTTCGGGTAGATGCAGACACCATGGACAATCTGATTAAAAAAGATGATCAGCAACCCAGCAAATTATCGGAAAAAGAACAGGAAGAATTAAAACCGGTGTACCAGGAATTAATCGACGCCTCCAAATTTACCGTTCAATTTGAAAGCATGAGCGAAACGGATGTTCCTGCTATGGTTACCCAAACTGAATTTATGCGTCGCATGAAAGAACAGGAAGCACTTGGCGGCGGAGGATTTTACGGAACCCTGCCTGAAATGTACAACCTTGTTGTAAACAGCAATCACCCGATTACCTCAAAAATTTTAAAAGAAGAAAATCCGGAGCGAAAAAAAGTAATTACCCGCCAGGTGGTGGATCTTGCTTTATTGTCGCAAGGTTTACTAAAAGGAAAAGAATTGTCGGATTTCATGAAACGCACAGCAGATTTGATCACTAAATCATGATTTTTTTCATCATAATTTAATCTTTATTCTGAAACGATTTTTCAATCTCTGCGTATGAATTCGCACAAACAACATTAACTAAAAACTAAAATGAAAAAAGGAACTATTATTTTACTTTCTATTGTCGGATTTTTTGTGATCATACTTATTTCCATGATAAGTACTTACAATGGAATCGTTTCTGCAGAGGCGAATGTTAATCAGAAATTTGAGGATATTCAGGCACAATATCAGCGTCGTTTCGATCTCATTCCTCAACTCGTTGCTACCGTTCAAATGAATGCTGCAAATGAAAAAGACATTTTAACCAAAGTAACGCAATACCGCGCCGGGATTACGGATGCAAAAAATGCAGGCGACATTGAAAAAATGGAACCTGTAGCACAGGATATCCGCACCGCACTTAATTTTCAAATGGAGGCTTATCCCACATTACAAAGTCCCGCCGCTTTCCGCGATTTACAAGCGCAGTTAGAAGGGACAGAAAATCGTATTGCCAAGGCAAGAACCGATTTCAACAGTGCGGTTAAAGATTACAACATCCGCATTAAGCGATTCCCGAATAATATGTTCAACGCATTTTTTGGATTTGAGCCGAAGGTAGGATTTACCATTACCAACGCTGCTGCAGAAAATCCGGTAGATGTGCGCTCTGAATTTAAAAAGGGAGAAGAATAATGCCGAATCTTTTTTCCTCCGAAGAAATTTTAAAAATAGAACAGGAGATCTCGCTGGCAGAAGAAAAAACTTCCGGCGAGATCCGGGTTTTTATTGATGAGAAATGCAGAATTGATGTCCTGGACCGCGCCGCTTATATTTTTAAGCAACTCGAAATGGACAAAACCCAGGAACGTAATGGCGTCTTAATTTACCTGGCCTCCCGCGACCGTAAATTCGCCATTATTGGTGATAAAGGAATCAATGAAAAAGTTCCGGAAAATTTTTGGAATGCCATTCGCGATACGATGCAGCAATTACTGAAAAACGAAAATTACTTCGAAGCAGTTTGCACAGCGATTGAACAATCCGGAACCGAATTGGCAAAATTTTTCCCGCGAAAAGAAGATGATCAGAATGAATTGTCGAACGAAATTCTATTCGGTAAATGAAAAAATTCGTTTCGGTTTTATTCCTGGTCTTTATTACATTAAGCTGGACATCCTGTTCCGAATCAAGCGAGTGTAAAGTTGTTCCCAAACCCTCACAATTAAAATTGGTCAACGACCAGGCAGGTGTGATGTCGGAAACGCAAGCTGCTTCCTTGGAGAACGCCTTGCAACAGTACAATCAATCTACCTCCACGGAGATTGTCGTTTTAACCGTAAGTGATCTCTGCAATTACGAACCTTCTACCTATGCGTTTGAAGTCATAGACACCTGGGGTATTGGTAAAAAGGGAAAAGATAATGGATTACTTATTCTGGTGGTTCCTAAGGAATCTTCAGCCGATGGCAAAGGGCATTGCTTTATTGCAACGGGAAGAGGCTTAGAAGGCGCTATTCCTGATGCCTATGCCAAGCGTATTGTAGAGGACCGGATGATTCCTTATTTCAAACAACAAAAATACTTCGATGGAATCATCACCGGTGTGAATGCTTGTATGGAATTAGCTTCTGCTGATTTTACGCCTACAGCATTTGCCAGTGGAAAAGGTTTTAAACCGAAAGAACCAAAAATGAAAATTACCAGCGCCATCATCATTATCGCCGGTGTAATTTTATTCTGGATCATTTTTATGTCGCGCAAAACCAATCAGTATTCCAAAAGAAACCATACCGGATTTTGGACGGGCTGGTGGTTGATGAACAGTTCATCCGGACGCGGTCACTGGGGTGGTTTCGGAGGCGGAGGCGGATTCGGTGGTGGCGGATTCGGTGGAGGATCCAGTGGAGGAGGCGGTGCGGGAGGTAGCTGGTAATGAATACTGCCTTATTATTTCTTTTACTTCCTATTATCGGATTTATTCCCGCTGCCATTTATCTTTTGATAAAACGTCAAAATCACGAAGATTTATTATTCAGTTATCAGGACGAAGGTGATTTAGAAGATGCAGAATTGCGGGTGAGTTTTTTTGAGCAGGCTTTCGGAAAAGATGAAAAAGTGCGCGAATGGCTTGAATTCTACAAAGAGAAATCGCGAAAACACAAACTACCCTTTTCATTTTTTTCCGACAATTTCAATCATCGGATCAACCTCTTGTATATGGGAAACTTCAGCAATCGCTGGATTGCCTTTAAACGAGCGGACCCCGTTGTGCGTATTATGTTTTTTTATAGCATGATTTCCGGATTCATCTTAATGGGTCTGGTATTTAGTTATATTATTGAAAACGATTACGACCATTTATACATCGGATTGCCTGTGGCTCTGCTGGCTTTTCCAATCTCACTTGTCATTGGCTTTTTACTTCAAATGGGATTTGTCTTTACCCTCGGATTTCTTAATTTATTTTTCGCCAGAGGAAGTATAAAACGAGCTAATTTTTGTTTGGATGAAATGTTCAAATCACTAATTCCCGGTGGCAGAAACACCACTGTAATCGGTTCTGGCCGCGGTGGAAATGGTTGGGGCGGAACTTATTTCGGAGGCGGTGGAGGCGGCGGCGGATTTGGTGGTGGCGGATTCGGTGGAGGATCCAGTGGCGGAGGCGGTGCTGGAGGTAGCTGGTGAGCAATCTATTTTGGTTATCTTTAAGCAATGAAGAAAATTGCATTTTTAATCCTTTGCCTTATCCTTCCGGTTTTTTCATTTTGTCAACAGGAAAAAAATCAGGTAGCAAGGGAAATTGAATCCAATTTATTTTCTTCTTTTCAAACACCGGAACATCATCCTCAC
This sequence comes from Flavobacteriales bacterium, assembly GCA_019694795.1. Classification (NCBI taxonomy): domain Bacteria; kingdom Pseudomonadati; phylum Bacteroidota; class Flavobacteriia; order Flavobacteriales; species Flavobacteriales bacterium. The sequence continues at coordinate 49,759 of JAIBBF010000012.1, forward strand.
CCCTTTGTATCACCAAAAAAAGAAAACGGTAAAACAAGAATTAATCCGCTTTTCTACGCTGGAGGAAGCCTCTTATTTATCTATCAAAACCTCATCTCCGAACAAATCAGTGCGCAATGCAATTATCAAATCACTTGCTCGTCGTACACCCTCCATCAAATTGAACATTTCGGAATTATAGAAGGAAGTCTCCTTGGACTGGACCAATACTTTAATTGCAATCCCGCAGCCAAAAAAGATTTTATGCCTTACAAAATCAAGTCGAACCATATTCAAAACGATCATGAATAAATTGCTTTTCATGATCCTTCTTTGCAGTTCTTTTTTTTCTGCACAAGCACAACAAGGCGACAGTCTATTTGTAAAGCACTTGTTTAAGAATGGACTTTTTTCCGAGGCTGAACAGTATTCGCTTCAGAATATGAGAAACGATTCAACATTCGCATTCCATTACCTGGCGCGAAGTTATTATAATAGCAATAAGGATTCCGCTCTCGTACATCTCCTGCAACTCCACCCGAAAACATTTGAGTCCGACACCTCTCTTCTTTCTCAATTAAACCTTCGCTTACTGCTTCCATTGCATCCGATGCACCAGAAATGGTTTACTGAAGTAGCGCCTCTCTACAGCACCCATCTGCATTCGCCTTCCATTCAACTTTACGCTTTAGGAGAAAATCCATTTCAATATCCCCAATTGTCATGGCCTGAACCCGTGCAAAAAGAGTTGTTGCATTACCAAAAAATGTATCGCAAAAAAAAATGGGTTGCGGGTGGACTATCCATCTTAATCCCCGGCGCCGGAAAACTATACATCGGAAGAAAAAACATGGCATTGAACACTTTCTTCTCGCATGTAATCATGGGAATTAATTTGTACGAATCCATCCATCAAGTAGGCTGGTCGAAACCCCTCACCTATTTAAACCTGGGATTTTTAGGCAGTATGTACCTGAGCAATATCGTAGGTACACTTCGTGATTTTAAAACGAGAAAAAAAGAATTAAAAACACAATTCCTCTATAGTGCATATCAAGCGTATCATCCTTATTCTGCTGTTATTCTCTATTAAACCGCAGATTTTTGCGCAGGAGAATATTGCCGACAGTCTGCTGGCAATTGAATACCGCATTTATAAAAGTGAGAATGATACCCTGGTCCAACAATTATTACTTCAACGATATCAACTTCAGCTCCATCACAAAGCTTCCATTGCGGAAATCAACAAGACGTTAAGTCGAATCGATTTAACCTTGATTACAGACTCTATCGTGCGAAAAAAAATGCATTGGAACAAAACATTAGGAACCTACCTCAATGGCGAATTTGATTCCAGCGAAGCTTATACCAAATCGTATCTAGCGTATTACGGAGAAGGAGATACGGATATATGGACCTTAAATTATCTCAACCTCCACCAAAAAAAATCAGAAAAAGAAAAAGAAGCGTTAACGCGTTTAATTCAAATTGATTCCTCCTATCAGGCATTGAATTGCATATGCGAAGTGGAAGACTATGAATTAAAACATCCCGGATTTTATAAAATCTCTTCCATTCTTGTTCCGGGATCGGGATTGATTTTTCTTGGTAAACCCATAAAGGGAGGAATCGCATTAGGCATTAGCACACTGACCGTCTTTGCCATTGCCGATTTATTTTTTAAATCCACCTGGTTCAATATGATCTATTGGGGAGGGAGCTTGATTGATAAATTTTATCTGGGACAAATCCGTTTAACCGAAAAACTGACGCAAGAAAAACAAGCGCAAAAAAAAGCGGAGCTGGCAGGTACTTGCCAACTCCGCATTCAGTTTATAACGGGAGGAATTGATTTCAGATAAAAATCTCTTACTTTTTCTTCTTCTTCTTTTCCATTTCCATTGGAAAAATATTCCCGTAAAATACTTTTTGTTTACTCGAGTACATACCCACTTTGGAATTCATAACAAAAAATTGATTATCCATAGAATAAATAGCTGCCGCAGAAATCCATCTTCTGTCTCTCTTCTTTACATCTTTAGCATTGATCTCGTATTCTACTTTTTCATATTTACCATTCCCAATATTAAACACCGCATATTCTAAGGTATTTCGGGCAACTTTACCTTTTTTCTTCGATAACCCCGATTTTGAAGAAGCATTATCACGCATAATCGAACCATAAATAACATAATAGGTTTCCTCATCTTTAATGACATTAACATCCATTATATCCCATCCACTATAAGTTATAGCACGATTCAGATTCGATGCCCATTTAATGGTTCCTTCAGGAGAAAGTCTAAAACCGGTAACATTTCTCTTGTTGCAATAATAATGAGTTACGCATTGTCCTTTTGAATTACAGGTGGTGGTAGAATAGTTATTCATAATAGAACAAAATATTACCGCATCTCCATCCGGCAACATATCAGCGTATTCAATGGTGTATTGATTATTTAATGCTTCATCCGCACCTTTGGCCTTTTGCTTTTTTGTTTTTGCCTTGGTCTGATCTGTTTTATCTTTTAAATACAACTGGTCCAATAAGGCCTTATCGAAATTGGTAAAGTTGAGATTGGTTATTTCATAATTTTCGAGGCTAATCTGTCCGGTAAAATTCCATGTGTTGTTCTTCCTTTTGGATCTTTCAGCATATCGCAAAAGAAACCGTAACACTGAATGCGATCGGGACCCAGATCATAATGAAAATCGAAAATATTTTTATCCTCAAATTGAAAAAGGGCATTTTCTGTTTGACCCGTCTCTACATCCACATGAATAAACATTGGATACATTTCATAACCATATTTTTTCTTCCGGCCATTGATGACCATATTATTACCCTCTTCACTTACAATGAAGGTTTTAATATGAATATCACCATCTTCACCCAATTGGTAAGCGCCGCCTGCACTACGGGTATTTAAAAGCGCAATCGGAAGTTTGGATTTCAATTTTGATCCGGTGCTTAAACTGGCGTCCATCGTCATAAACTCAATGGAAATATCTTCATCCTTCCTCGCCGGAAGCTCAGATCCGATAACAACATAATCTGAGAAATTTTTATTATCCAGTACAAAAACAGAGGCATCCTTCGCTTTACGCTCATCCAGATTTTTAACTTCATACACTTTTTTTAGCGCTTCCTTCTTCCCTAATAAGGCATCAAAGGTCTGCGCCCATAATTCGGTTCTTTCTTTGGTAGATTTAGACCAAAACACATACACATTTTCGTTGGTAGCAACCACTTTATGAAAACTCATTCCTTTGAACTTACTGCTACTGGAACCGCGTTCTTTTTTCTGGTCAATCAGCGTTACAATTCCCATTTTTTTCATCGATCCCCGGTCAAGAGCAAGTAATGAATGCGTATAAATTTTATTTTTCCGCATTGTTCCATTATTTAGAAGCAAGTAAATATTGTCTTCATTATAACCAACAATTCTACTTAACCAACCGTTATCGCTTTTGGTATAAACTTGTTCGGGTGTCCAACGCACTTTTAATCGTTGGGCCGACAGCGTTGAAACATTTGCAAGAATTAAAAGGACAATTACAAAAAGATTTTTTTTCATGAATAAGAGGTTAATAGGTAATGAATTCAGATTTAAAAAAATTAATTATTGCTTTTCCGGGTACAGGAGGACTTAGTGTATAAACAAGAAATACAAAAAAGTTACCATCAAATTTTAGCTTGCCGGAATGGGAACGAAAATAAGAGACAGGATGCAAACGAAATGGCAGAATGATTATTTGAACGATTTAAAAAATTATTTGTAAAAAAAGGGAAAAAAGGACAATGAAACAATAACCAAAAATGGTCAATTTACAAGTCAACCCGCTCTGCAATCATGCGGTTACCGTGCTGGGAAAATTTCCAATTCGAATCGAAAATAAATTTCAGGTAACGATTATATAACATCAATCGCTTGGTAGCTTCATCGGCCGATTCATTTTCCTTCGGCTCTCCGGTAAATTCTACCAAACGTAAATTAGGATGCTCAATCATGTAATTGCGTACAATTTTCACAATGGTGGCCATTACACGGTACACTTCACCACGGTTGGTAACGGAATACTCTTCTCCGCCAAACTCTTCGTTTAGTACACCAAATGCTACGGTTGCGTGCAATAAATTATCCTTTTTCCGTGCAAAACGAACTTCGTATTCTATTCCCGAATCGGTCGTAAACAGATACACACTGCCGGAGCTAATGGCAGGGGGAGTGATCTGATAAGGTATTACGCCGGTAGGATTCATTTATTTAATATGGGTTAAAAATAATATTTTTGGTCATTCGTCTGCAAAGATAGAACTATGGCAAAATTTGGAAAATGGATTGGAGGTGGTCTCGGATGGGGTCTTGGCGGACCTATCGGGGCAATTTTTGGCTTTGCGGTCGGAAGCATGATTGATGCCACCTCATTCGAGAAAAGCGACGATCCCAATCAAAACCGCGAGCAATACCGCTACCACACCCGTCCGGGTGATTTCACTGCTTCACTTCTGGTGCTCACCGCAGTAGTGATGCGGGCAGATGGAAAAGTGATGAAATCGGAACTGGATTACGTAAAATCCTTCTTTCTGAGAAATTTTGGGGAAGCCACCACCAGGATGCACATGCAAAGCCTGAAGGAATTGCTCGAAAAAGATATACCGGTAAGAGATGTATGTCTGGAAATCAGGCATTATATGGAGCACCCTGCCCGACTCCAACTGCTATATTACCTGTTCGGAATAGCCGCCGCAGATGGCAAAATCGATAAAACGGAACTCGATGTTCTGCATCAAATATCCAGCTACCTCGGAGTGAATCCGCGGGATTTCGAATCGTTGAAGGCCACTTTGTATAAGGACACCGATAGCGCTTATAAAATCCTTGAAATTGAAGCGAATGCCAGCGACGAGGACGTTAAAAAGGCCTATCGTAAAATGGCTGTGAAGTACCATCCGGACAAAGTAGCCAGCCTGGGCGAGGAACATCAGCGGGCTGCAAAAGAGAAATTCCAGAAGGTACAAGAAGCCTACGATGCCATTCGGAAAGAGCGTGGCATGGCCTAAGATTTACCAACAAATTGATGCTCCCTGTTGAAAACAGGTCATTCCTCTAATTGAGACCTCGTATTTTAGAGCATAATTTCAGAAGTATGGAGACGAAAAAATTTAACGAAGAAACCCTAAGCGCGGTTGTACGGAAGAAAAACATTCTTCTCGTTATCGAGTATTGCCTCGAAAATAAAATTGAATTCGTTGTTACCCCGGGTAATTCAAACGATGAATTTATGATCGGATTTGTAATCCGCGATCTTGGCACTGCCGTTGCACTTGGTATGTCGCTAAAAGATCTGAAGATCGATTTGCAGGGTATGCCCAATTTTGTTTCCGTGAATAGTATCCGTAACGGAAAAAAATCGGCTGATACACCTAAAAACGCCAAAGAAGAGGAAACGCACAACGAATTGGCTACACTCGAAAACACGCTTAAATTCGATATGGAAACGGCTTAAATTCAAAATGAATGAAAAGCAAAAGGGAGGACGGAAAGAGTCCTCCTTTTTTATTGCTAGTTTTGTGGTATAATTTAAGGTTATGAGTCAAAAACAAGATCAAATCCGGGAACAATTGCTTAAGGATTTAAATTCCGGCGATCAGCATACGGTATTAGAGAGCATAAAAAAAATAAAAAGTCTGGGAGATGCCTCTTATATTTTCCCGCTACTCGATAAATGGTTTTCATCACACGGTGAGGTTGAACAAGAGTTGACCGAATTATTATATACACTCAAGGATAAAAAAGTAAACGAGGTTTTGGTGGACGCACTCGATGAAAAACGATTCATTCCGCAGCGCGCAAAAATCATGACTATATTCTGGAACGCCGGATTAGAACCGAAAGAATTTCTTTCTACGTTTATACGGATTGCTCTGGAAGGAGATTTTATGACCGCACTGGAATGTCTCACGCTGATTGAAAACATGGAACCTCCTTTTCCGGAAGAAGAATTAATGGATGGTTTGATTCAGCTTAAAGAATATTTTGCAAAACCGGGTATCGATCAGGAAGAAAAATACACCTTAATTCAAACCATCACTACCATAGTAAAAGTGCACGACGATAATCAGATCATCGATTAATTATTGCGCTTTTAAAAATGTCAGCACATTTTTTTCAACGCGTTCTGCGATATGGTCAGAAGAAGCGCGTTCGAATTTTTTACCGCTAACTTTTTCGTATAATTCGATGTAACGTTCAGTTACGGAATTTACAAAAGCATCGTCCATATTCGGAATTTGTTGTCCGTCCTTACCCTGAAATCCGTTTGCAATTAACCATTGACGTACAAATTCTTTACTCAATTGTTTTTGCTCTTCTCCGTTTTTCTGGCGCTCTTCATATCCTTCCGCATAAAAATAGCGTGAAGAATCGGGTGTGTGAATTTCATCTATCAGATAAATTTTTCCGTCTTTTTTTCCGAATTCATATTTGGTATCCACCAAAATCAATCCCTTTTCACGCGCCATTTCCACTCCGCGCTGATAAACGGCACGGGTGTATTTTTCTAACTGAACATAATCTTCTTCCGAAACAATTCCGCGTGCAATAATTTCCTCGCGCGAAATATCTTCATCATGACCTTCACTCGCTTTGGTTGTAGGCGTAATAATCGGCTCGGGAAGCGGATCGTTTTCTTTTAATCCTTCCGGTAATTTTACGCCGCATAAAACACGCTTACCCGCTTTGTATTCACGCGCTGCGTGACCAGCAAGATAACCGCGAATAACCATTTCCACTTTAAAGGGAGCACATAGGTGACCCACCGTAACATTCGGATCCGGTTGCGCAATTACCCAATTGGGAACGATATCTGCAGTGGCAGCAAGAAAATGTCCTGCCAGTTGATTCAACACTTGTCCCTTAAACGGAATTCCTTTCGGTAATACCACATCAAAAGCAGAAATACGATCCGATACAACCATCACTAAAAACTGATCGTTGATGTTGTATACATCTCTTACTTTCCCTTTGTAAAAGGATTTTTGTCCGGGTAAATTAAACTGTGTTGCGGTTAATGCGTTCATGATTATTTTTTTCTGCGGTAAATTCTTTTTTCTTGCGACGAATCATCGTCCTTTTCTTCTTTGGGTGTAACTTTTTCAAATGCATCAATGATGTGTTTTACCAATTTATGGCGAATCACATCCCGTCCATCGAGAAATACAAATCCGATGGTTTCAACTTCCTGCAATACCTTAATGGCTTTTATTAATCCCGAAGGTTGATTGCGTGGTAAATCTACCTGAGTTACATCACCTGTAATAACAAACTTTGCACTCATTCCCATTCGGGTAAGAAACATTTTCATTTGGGCTTCAGTAGCATTCTGAGCTTCATCCAAAATTACAAAGGCCTTATCCAATGTTCGTCCACGCATAAAGGCAAGCGGTGCAATTTGAATGGTTCCCTGCTCAATGAATTCTTTTAATTTTTCGGGAGGCAACATATCGCGCAATGCATCATACAAAGGTTGCAGATACGGATCCAGTTTTTCCTTTAAATCGCCCGGAAGAAATCCTAAATTTTCGCCGGCTTCAACAGCGGGACGAGTCAAAATAATCCTTCTTACCTCTTTATTTTTTAACGCCTTTACAGCCAAAGCAACAGCGGTGTAGGTTTTTCCCGTACCGGCCGGACCAATCGCAAATACCATGTCGTGTTTCGACATCATATCCACCAATTTCCGTTGATTGGGAGTGCGTGCTTTAATTTGTAAACCGGAATTACCGTATACAATAACATCTTCGCCCAAAGGTTTTGCCGCTTCGCCGGAATCGTCGAGCATCAAATGCTCAATATTATTTTCGGTGAGCTTATGGTATTTATTGTAATGGTCAATTAACAACTCAAGTTTACTTTCGAAAACCGACAATTGATCATCATCACCAATCGCTTTTAGGGTTGTACCGCGAGCAATGATTTTCAGTTTAGGAAAGTACTTTCGAATGAGGTCCAGCTTGGTATCATTGATGCCAAACAACTCCACCGGATTGATAGAATTGATCTCGAAAATTTTTTCTTTCAATGCAATCTGATTTTAGTCACCACCCTTCTGCAGGGTGATCGAGTATTTCTGCTTACTTTTGTTCGAATTCAAAGTTAAGAATATTCCCTTTTCCGGAAAGATGGCTGTAATAACTCTTACTACCGACATGGGCGACCGCGACTATTACGTTGCGGCCCTGAAAGGCGCGGTTTTACGCAGGCTTCCGGATGCGCGTTTAATTGACATTTCCCATAAAATATCCCCCTTCGATATTGCCCAGGCCTCTTTTGTAATTCGTAATGTTTACCGCGAATTTCCGGAGGGTACCATTCATATTATCGGCATTAATCCGGACCGGGTTAAGCGATTGAGTCCCTTCGACATGAGAGATGAAGTAAAGCACGTGATCGTAGAAAAGGAGGGTCATTATTTCATCGGCGCCGATAATGGTATTTTCTCATTATTATTCGATGAGGCACCTGAGCGTATCTTTGAAATAACGGTAGATACGGGCTACAATCCGGAGGTTTTCCCTGTTAAAAATGTTTTTATTCCCATCGCCTGCGACCTGGCCCAGGGAAAAATGCCCGAAGAATTAGGTTTCCCGATGGATTCCATTCACGAACGCGCTATTTTCCGTCCGGTTGTAGAACAAAACATGATCAAGGGCACCGTTATTTATATCGATACCTATGGTAATGTAATCACCAACATCACGCGTGACTTATTCGAAAAAATAAAAGGCGATCGCGATTTTACCCTGTACTTCCGGAGTGAAGATTATGAAATAACTGAAATATCGGGTTCATACGGTGAGGTACCGGAGGGAGAAAAAGTAGCCCTATTCGGCTCTTCCGGTCATTTAGAAATCGCCATTAACCGTGGTGTGGAAGGTTCTGGAGGTGGAGCTTCCAGCTTGTTCGGTTTGAAATTAAATGATACAATACGGATTGAATTTCAATAAGGACTTCTCTCCTAATCCAATTCTGTTAGTATTAGCGCACCATAAATTCCGAAAGCGCATTCAGGTAATTTTCGAATCCCATTTTTTCCGGAACTTCACCATGATCTGCACCTTCTATCCGGTGTGCTTCTTTATAAACACCATTGTAATTAGCGAATACGACTTCACCATGGGTTTCTATTCCTAAAAACATATCCGCTCTGCCGTGAATCCAGAAAAAAGGTTGTTGAATGGATTTAATTTCTTCGGCATTATCAATTTGCAGGGATGTAAAAAATGAACCGGGAACAGCAAGTCCGCTTCCATCTTGTGCCATTACTTCAGCAGAAGCAAATGGAGCTTCAAGAATAATTTTTGAAGGTGTAATAGCAGCACCATGTGAAGAAATTTCACAAGCGGGAGCGGTGCCCATGGAGAATCCGTAAATCACCAGACGATTACCCGACAAGCCATGATCCGCCAGCCATTGTATAGCGCCGCGTGTATCGGCATACAAGGCATCTTCCGAAGGATCTCCTTCCGACAATCCGTATCCACGATAATCGAACATTAAAACACCATATCTGTTTTTACCACCGGTGTGAGCCAATAATTTTGCACGCTGCCAGTAAAAATCCATGTGCCATTTATTTCCATGGCAATATAAAATCACGGTATCGGTCGAAATAGTGTTCAGATCTCCAATATAAATCGCCTGAATATTTTTTGCGGAGGACTCACCCGGAATAACAGATGGAAAAGTAAATTGATAAATCAATGAATCCGGAATAGTGTAAGATGCATCAAGAATAAAATCCTGTTCTCCTGTATAATCGTCGAGGTAATAACGATCAATGGGATCGGTGAGGTTAAAGAGGTTATCATCTAAGCGCAGACATGAGCTCAGGGATAAAATAAGAATAAAAAAGAAGATGATTTTTTTCATCAGAATCGTCGTATAAATTGAAAATACAATCCCACTGCTCCATGTTCCTGAATGCCGACATAACTTACTGCATTGGGTAAATTCATTCTGCCGGGAGCCAGCCATCGTAATTCTGTTTCTAAACTCCAGTTTTTCTTTTTGAATGAATAGCCCAATTGTGGATACAACATCACTTGTTTATCCTGCTTCTGATCATGAGCACGCATTCCGGATAATTCGAACCAGGATCCTAATCCACCATAAATAAAATCACCCCGTTTTCCGAGATGATAATACGAATTCCATTCAAGATTCGGCCATAGTTTTGCTTTCCAGTCGTAACGGTCTATGGCGAAATTAAACGACAAGTTAGCCGACATTCCCCATTGGGAAGAATCGCTCCCCACAAAACGATACACCGCACCTCCATCCAATTGAATAACGCCATAGGCCAATGAAGTTCCATACACAGAACCATGCACCGTTAATTGATCCGTAATTCCTTTACCGTAAAAAAAGGAAGTATTGGGAATGGGAATGGATGCGCCACCATAGTGAATCATGGCTCCGCCTAAAGAACATCCTAGCGCTTGTTCACCTTTTTGAAGTGGTTTTACAAAGCGCGAAGGAGCACAAGAGGCAATGAAAATTACGGCTAAAATTAAAATCAGATTTTTCATTCAGCTTCCTTCATCGATAAACCAATACGCTTTCTGGGAATATCCACTTCCATCACTTTCACTTTTACATGCTGATGTAATTTCACCACTTCATTCGGATCGCTTACATATTTATTTGCTAATTGAGAAATGTGGACCAATCCATCCTGCTTTACGCCCACATCAACAAAACATCCGAAATTGGTAATGTTGGTCACAATACCCGGAACAATCATTCCTTCGCGCAAATCCTCAATGGAAAAAATTCCATCGGCAAACTCGAACACCTTCGCTGCTTTACGTGGATCGCGGGTGGGTTTGGATAATTCTTTTAATATATCCTGAATGGTTTGCTTACCTGCAGTCTCCGTAATAAAATCATCGGCCTTTAATTGTTTTACCAAACTTTCATTGCCAATTAATTCTTTTACCGGCTTACCCAGTTTTTTGGCCATCTTTTCTACAATGGAATAACTCTCCGGATGCACGGCAGAATTATCGAGCGGATTTTCGCTGTCTTCCACCCTTAAAAATCCGGCTGATTGTTCAAAGGCTTTAGGACCTAAACGCGGAACCTTTTTCAAATCTTCACGCGAGTGAAAGGCACCGTTTTTCGCTCTGAATTCAACAATATTTTCAGCGAGGATCGGACCCAAACCGGATACGTAGGTCAACAAATGTTTCGAAGCCGTATTCAAACTCACACCCACATTATTTACACAACTTTCAACTACGGCATCCAATTCACGTTTTAACATTCCCTGGTCCACATCATGCTGGTATTGTCCAACACCAATACTTTTCGGATCAATTTTTACCAATTCGGCAAGCGGATCCATGAGTCGGCGACCAATGGAAACTGATCCACGAACGGTGACATCATAATCCGGAAATTCTTCACGTGCAACCGAAGAAGCAGAATACACCGAAGCACCGGCTTCACTCACTACAAATACTTTTACTTCACGATCGAAACGACAACGCTTTACCAATTGTTCTGTTTCGCGACTTGCCGTTCCGTTTCCAATGGCAATCGCTTCAATGCGGTATTGTTCCACCAAACGCGATAAAGCCCGAATGGCATCTGCCGTTTCGTTTTGCGGAGCGTGCGGATAAATGGTGGTATTGTTCAATAAATTTCCATGCTCATCGATGCACACCACTTTACAACCGGTACGGTAACCCGGATCCAAGGCAAGAATTCGCTTTGCACCCAATGGGGGTGATAACAATAACTGACGAAGATTTTCTGCAAAAACTTTTACGGCCGATTCATCTGCTTTTTCCTTAGCCATAATTCTGAATTCCGTTTCAATGGAAGGCTCCAATAAACGACTCCAGGAATCTGCAAGCGCTTCTTTTACCTGATCGGCACTTTCATTACGCGAACGCACGACGTGACGCTCCAATACTTCTACAGCAGCTTCCTTATCAATCGAAATCCGTACACGTAAAAATCCTTCATTCTCCCCGCGCAGCATAGCTAACAACCGATGAGAGGGAACACGCGCAAGTGATTCTTTCCAATCGAAATAATCTTTGTATTTAGCACCGTCTTCATCTTTACCACGTACCAGCTTGGAAGAAATAACGGCTTCCCGCTGATAGAGAAAACGGATTTTATTTCTTGCACTGGCATCTTCACTCACCATTTCTGCAATGATATCGCGGGCACCTTCCAATGCTTCTTCTACAGTTTTCACATCATCACTCAGGAAATTTTCGGCAGCGGCTTCTACATCATTGTTCTTTTGCTCCAGAATTAAATTCGCCAATGGCTCTAATCCTTTTTCACGTGCAACCACTGCACGGGTTTTGCGTTTGGGTTTATAGGGAAGATAAATATCTTCCAAATCGGTAGAATCGTAACAATCTTCAATTTTGCGGCGAAGTTCGGGAGTTAATTTCCCCTGTTCCTCAATTGTATTTAAAATACTTTCTTTCCGGGAAAGGAGCGACTTCAATTTTTCATGCTCGAATTTTACACGCATCACTTCCACCTCATCCAAACTACCCGTCATCTCTTTACGATAACGGGAAATAAACGGAACCGTTGCTCCTTCTTCCAAAAGGCGAATGGTATTCTGAACCTGATTGCGCTTGAGTCCTAAACGCGACTCAATAATCCCGATAATTTTATTGTCTTCCATAACTGCAATTTTAGGAGTATAGGTCGACATATGGAAGGGGAAAATATTGACACTTGTAAAAAGAATGGTTGAAAAATCCTGATAAAAAATCGGGGGATTTTTATTATTTCCCTGAGGAGGTGGATAAACACTCAGACGCAAATTTATCCAACACCGATTGTTCCACCATATTTACCAGCCGGGGGTCGGGCTGAAATTTCATGAGTTTTTCGAGCATACAGGGACAATACAATTCCGCATTTACGGAAGAACCGTTCAATGTACGTTTACATCCTGCAATAAAGGAAGCTTTTGAATCTTCGTTCCAACTCTCAATAAATGGTCCACCCGGATAACGGTTTTTCACCTCTACAATGCATGTTTCGGAATACTGAACAAGCATGGAATCGCTTACACTAGATCCGGGACCAGGATGATTTCGAAAAAATAAATCGAGGTAGCATGAACAATAATCAGCCGCTGCACCGGGAATAAAAAATGTTTGTGCCGTGTGAATACAATCACTGTTTAATTTCAGCGAATCCTCGGCGGTCCACTTTTCATTTTGTGCCAACGAAAAATGAACCTGCAAGGCAAAACAAAATGCTATAACATGGTTAACCTTTAACATAAAATCCCGCTGAAGCTCCGAAATACAATCCACTCAATTTGGTATAAGGCGAGTTATTATCGGGAGAGCCGTTAAGCCTCCATTTTTTATTGCTTAAATCGAGCATATAAGAGGCATTACATCCAATAAAGAAAAATTTAAGATTCACTCTTAAATCCATTCCCGCCTCAAAGAAAAAAGCAGGATTCCGCCATTGGGAAATGGTTTCGGTTGAATTGCCGAATATGCCTCCATTGTTTAAGGGACCATGCGTCTGTTTTTCGATCAGATTCAATTGGGAAAAACCACTTCCGCCGAAAATAACCCAGTCGACCACCTGATTTAAAATCAAATCTCCCCCGGTTCTCCAGCGAAATGAAAATCCGCTCATCGAAAGCGAGAGGGAATCCGTAGGCTGAACCGATTGCCGGCTTAAACCATCAAAGCGAAACGATGCAAAAACAAAATCATCGCCAACACTTATTGATCCGCCCATCCAGGTTAAGGGAGAAATAAATTTGATATCTGTTCCCAGTGATGTGCTCAGTGAATTATTCAGGGACGATAAACTATTGTTCAGGTATGAATAATTAAATTCAAAATAGGTACGGGTATAATAATAATTTATTTTCGAACCTGAACCTGAACCACTTTTTCCGGTGAAACGTAAATTATCTTCTTCCACATTCATCTGATTGATGATTACAAAAGGAAAACGGGCATAAACAGATCGTTCAACGCTTGAATCGTTTGCAATTGAAAACAGCGTTAACCCATTTTTATCTGCTTTTGGAACGAGTAATTCAACTTCATCGTCGACCACCACATTCTGTTCGCGAAAATTTCCTTGCGGATAATAAATACCGATACTCAGTACTTGATTTTTTAAATCCGCTTCATCACCAATGCGGGTGGCCAGTGTTTTAAAATAATAATAGCCGCACCAATTATCTTCCTGCTCCTGCGAAGTGTGACAACGACCAAACTGTCCGTAAAACTTTTCATTCGGATATTTCCGCAATAGGGTCATCATTTCATCGTGCATATACATTTCGCGATAAACATATTGCTGCACTACATTCTGATTGATATAATTGCTTCGTTCAAATTCTGCTCTTAATCCTTTTTCAATTAATGCGAAATCATCATAATTATTCCCCAAATACCTTTTCCATACTACGCGATTGGAATCGAGGTCGTCGAAAATAATGTAAAGCGAATTGGCCACACTATAGTTAACTTCAGAAAACAATCCCGACATATCATCCGAATCATCCGATTTGGATCTGCGGTTATAATTATTCTTTTGTTGTTTATCAATCATCACCGCCATCGCCTTGATCGACTCCACCGACATTCTGATTTCATGCGGGGCCTCTTCTTTTGGGAGCAGCAGCGATAATACTTTAACCGGTGTACTGAAATTCCGCTCAATATCGATTCCGTAGATATGGATTTTAGCAGAATCCGGAAGTTTTTCGTTCATTTCCCTTAACTCCTTATACAACTGAGCATATTCTTCATAGGAATATTCATTTAATACATTGTACAGGGCCGTATCGCCGGTTTGTACATATTGATTCACCAACCAGGCACGGGCGTGACCAAATTCCATAAAAAAGTTTCTGAACCCGGCGGTCTTATTCAAATAGCGGAACATTTTCATCTCCAGTTGATAATTGCTTTTACGGTGCAAATGATTTTCACCCGTAAAAACCACCCGCTTGTTCATCACGGCTGTGTCGAGCATCGAAAATGTACTAAAGGCATCATTATTGGAGATATCCAGTAAAGACGAAGTTTGGGCGAAACCTTGCCAGATTCCGCTAAAAAACAAAACCAGGGTAAAAACGGTGTTTTTGTTCAGCATAGGGTTAAAGAGTATCTTTTAAAGATACGGAAAATGACAGTTTTAGGTATTTTGTAACCGCAAATAATTTTTTTTCGTTTAGGCTGTAACCAGGCCGTATTATCTGCTTATATGGACAAAGATCCCGAAAAAATGATGGTCGAAACCACCTCTAAATACCACAAAACCCAGGTACAGCTCCAGGAGGAGAATGCTATGGTGGAGGCGGCCAAACAAAATCCGGAGCGCTTTGAGCCTTTATACAATGCTTATTACGAACAGATTTTCCGCTACATCTATCAACGTATAGATGATAAAGAAACGGCATTTGATATCTGTTCGCAGGTTTTTTTAAAGGCACTGACCAATATTCATAAATATGAATTTCGCGGTGTACCCTTTAGCAGTTGGTTATACCGTATTGCACAGAATGAGGTTTATGAAGCCCTGCGTCAGGAAAAAGCGCATCGGACCGTTAATCTGGAAACCCGCCAGGTTCGCGACATGCTCGATGAGATGGACGGCGGACATAGCGAGGACATGTTCAGATTACTGGAACGCGTGCTTCCCGAATTGCCTGAAGAAGATTTGCAAATGATTGAATGGAGATTCTTCGAAAAAAGATCCTTCCGTGAAATCGGTGAAATATTAGGCATAACTGAAAACAATGCGAAGGTGCGTGGTCACCGTTCGCTCGAAAAACTGAAACGCTTATTCAAGACATTTATACAAGAGTAATGAAACCTAAAATTACCATCGACCGTGAGCCCATCAGTTCGGAGGAAATTCTCGCCAGAAGAAATTTCACCCAGGTGATGTCGAACGTAAAGTTGATGCAGAAACCGTTCTTCAAAAGCACCTGGTTTATTTCATCCGTTGCCGCTACGGCAATTGCGGGAATGGCCCTGGTAGCTTATCTGAATACAGGAAAAACATCCGAAAATAATACTCCGGATCCTGTTACAGAAGAACTGAGCGCTGCACCAGCCACTGCAATTCTTGCAGATACCACTATCTCTTATTCTGAAGATAGCCCTTGCATACATCCTCCGGTTCCGGGTGCAGAAAAAAAATACAGCACCTATACCATCAATAACCAGGAAGGCGCTACCATTCAACATCCAACCGGGACAAAAATCACCATTCCGAAAAACAGCATCAGCGACAATAACGGAAATATTGTAAAAGGGAAAGTGGACATTCTATTCCGCGAATTCCATACAACAGAAGAAATTATTCTGAGTGGAATTCCCATGACCTACGATTCTGCCGGAACACAATATCATTTTGAATCGGCAGGTATGTTCGATATCCGTGCGCAACAAAATGGAAACAATCTGAATATTGCTCCCAATGCAAAAATTAAAATTGAGCTGGCCAGCGATAAAAAAGATGCACGGTTTAATTTTTACGAATTAGATACTATCCAACGCAATTGGGTGTATTTAGGGAAAGAGCAAGTGAAAGGAAAAAATAAAAAAGAAGAAAAAGGTGAAATCATTACCGTTAAAAACAATATAAAAGATCTAGAATGTGATTCCGCAATTTCAGCAAATTCAAATACCACCAATAAATATCAGGATCCTGTCATTACTAAAAAACAAAATGAAATCGTAAAACTGGAAAGTAAGCTGACAACCCTGAAAAAATCGAAACCGGTTGAACCGAAGGAAGCCAGTTTAAAACGTCCCACCTTTAACCTCAATGTGGATCCACAGGAATTTCCGGAGTTGGAATCGTTCGAAGGAACCTTATTTGAAGTGAGTGAAGAAAACAATAATTTTTCACGCGAGTGGTACAACCAGCAATGGAATGATGTAAAACTCAGTGAACACATCAGTGGTGTAAGTTATAAATTGGATCTTACCAAAGTAAGCGGAGGCCGATCCAACACCAATACCCTGATTGTATTCCCCGTTTTTAAAGGAGCAAATCTCGAAAAAGCACAAAAAATTTATACCGAAAAATTAGAAGCATACAACAAAAAAGTAAAAGAACAAGAAGTAGAACTTGCACGTAAACAAGAAGAATTAAAAGTTGCCATTGCGCAAAAAGAAGAACAATTGCGTGTTGAAGCAGCCGATCGTCGACGTAAAGAAGCCGAGGAAAGGGCTCGTCAGCAACAATTAATGATGCAAAATTCAGGTGCAGTTGCTACAGGAAATGTGGTTTACACCAACGATAAACAATTCATTGCCCAATCAATTGCTTCACGCACTTTCAGTATCGAACGATTTGGAACCTACAATTCTGATTGTCCGCAAAAATTACCACACCAACGAAAAATTATGGCACTGTATCTGGATGGATCTAAAAATCCGTTGATTCCAACTTCTCAGTTGTATTTGTGCGACAAACGCAGAAATCTGGTGTATAACTATTATCCGGAAACCATGCGCAAACTTCAGTATGATCCGGAGGGAATAAACACCATCATGTTTTTCGATAAAGAAGGTTATGCCCACTTTTTCGGTCCCGGCGATTTTAAAATCATTCCGGAATCCGCCTCTAAATATGAATTCGTCATGCGCAGATCCGAATCGAAAATTACAGATCCGGACGATGTGAAAAAAATCCTTTCTTTATAAGAATGAAATACACCCAACTCATTCTACTTGGCTCGTGCATGCTTTTTGCGTTTTCCTTTGCGAAAGAGGGAAATAAAAAAAGTAAAGGAAAAGGGTTTATTCCACCCGGAACCGTAAAAATTTCGGATTCGCTGTTCATGGATAAAACCGAGATTTCAAATTTCAGCTGGCTGGAATATGAAGCATGGACCAAAAGAAACGAACCGGAAAAAAGGAATTCCGTTTTACCAGATACGAATTTGTGGATCACTCCCGAATTCAGCTACACCCCTTTTGAAAAATATTATCACCGCCACTCCGCCTATCGCAATTATCCCGCAGTAGCCATCAGCTTTCAGCAAGCAAAAAAATATTGCAGGTGGAGGACAGCCATGGTCAATCACATGATTTTGGTAAAACTCAAAAAGAAAAAATATGAGGACCCGATCGACCTCAACAATGAGACCTTTGTTGTATATCGATTACCCACTAAAAGTGAATGGGAAAAAGCAGCCTTCGGAGATAAAAATCCCATTCAATATCCATATGGCGTAAATCAGCTAAAGGATCCGAAAAGCGGGAAGAGTCATTCGCATACGCGGGAGGACCGCAACCTGGACGCAACGTTTCCGAATGTAAAAAATGAACCGCCTACCTGTAAAGTGGATGATGGCATTGCCAATGCGTTTTTGGTCTATCATTTGATTGGTAATGTATCGGAAATGCTAAACGATTCAATCGTGATTGGTTTAAGTCACAACGATTTTTTGCGGAACGAGCACAATGTTCCCCATCCGGTGAATCGTTGGAGCTATTATCAAAAACCGTCACTGAACATCGGTTTTCGTTGTGTATGTGAAATCAGAAATTATCCGTGGTAAAAAAGATTCATACCTATATACTTTTCTCATTGCTCATGATGTTGAGCACCGGTCTTGCATTGGCCCAGGAAGAACCCATCGGTACCATTACCGTGCGGAAAGTCAAAGACCCCGATCCACGGATAGCAGGTAAAAAAGGCGGAAAAATTACACCGGCAGAAATGTGTAACGATTTGGGGATTGTAAGCGGAATGAAAAATGTCCGCATAATTCAATATAAAATTGTCTTCAACTCAGCCCGCGAACGCTTTTTTGATGTGGCAGGGAATAAAATTGACGGGGATATCTGTTACCTCGTTCAAAAATCGAAGCAAGGAGATATTATTACATTCGAAGATATTCTTGCTCAAGATGAATTAGGACGCAATTTCAAATTAAATCCCATGCGTTTTGAAATTGAAATTGTACCGGAAAAAGATGTAGTGGATCCTACAATTGAGAATAAAGAAATTATTAAGGCCGACACCACAGCTGTAAAACCGGAAAATAATAATGTCACCAATCCGGTTAAATCAAGCATCAATTGCAATGGAATGTATCTATTGAAAGAAGAATACATTTCAATGGAACGCACCTATATTAAATTGTATAACGACAGTGTGGCTTTCATTATAAAAACCGTAGGAGAAGCCGTTGTTATATCGCAATTCCTCGAGCGGCAATATGCCAAGGATGCAAAAAATGCACACGGAAAATATTATTGGAGAGGCGAAACTTTAATCATTGAATTCGATCGCAATTTTTCAGATTTCGATTTCAGCGGAAGATGGGAACCCGCAGGATTAATTGTTCAGCAACGTGATCCTGATGGCGCAATTATCAATGGAGAATTACGATTTACGCTCCTCCCCTTTTCCCGACCTAAATAATTATTTAAACGCCTGAAACGACTCTATTACTTTATCGTAAACTTTGTAATTCGTGGAGTATCGTCGGTCTTCCCCAACAAAAGTGAGCAGGTACATACTGTTTCCAACCAGCGCGAATTTTTGGATAATCCGTAATTGCATTCCTTCTACCACCATTCGCACACAAATTTGACCGTAATCCATTCCTGATTTTTTCAATCGTTTAGCATAGATAAACTCAGCATTAGTTTGTGATGCAAAGGTTCCTTTTATTTCACTGATAATTGAGTCAAGCGTGATAATCGGATCGAGATTGGGCTGAACCAGGAAATTAAAATTCTCTGCAAATGCATCGTTAGAACTTTCAAGAGGTTCCTTCACGAAAAATCGAATCAAGGGATCTTCGGTGGGTTCCGTTGTCCAGTCTTTTGGGTGACTAATACTGAATTCAGCCGTTTTAACGGTAGTCCATTTCCCTGCAAAACTTAATGTAGCGGAAAGGAAAGTCAGAATAAAAAATAGTGTTCTCATGCTGCTAAAAATAAAAAAGCGGGTTATTTCCCGCTATCAAGAATTTTTTGGTATTTCGTCAGGTTACCCGGATCCATGGCTTTACACAGATTGAATGCTTTTTGTTTATCAGCCGGTGGAGCTTCAGAAAATAAACTCACCAATTCATTCACTTTGGTGGAGAAAAATATCTGAACATTAAAAGAGGCCGGACGTTGTTTAGCCACCACCTGAATTTGTTCCAGTGCAGCGATAATCGATTTGCGTCCTTCTTCCACATTATCGTACATCCGGTCAAATCCCATTCGGTGATAATCGTAAAATGCTTTTCGCAAAGGTTTAAACACACCCTGAATGGCATTATCCACCATCCAATAACGGTTTCTGTCGCCCTCCGCCGCTCTCCATCCCGGCTCCGAGGCCGACTGTGCGTTATTTACGATTTGCTGCGCTTTGGCAAAATATTTCGATCCGCCTTCGAGTGAAAATGAATCGTAATCGTAAGCGATAATCATGTAGGCATAAAAAGCAAGAACGGAAGTAAGATTATTTCTATGCTGGTCAATCGAAAACAACAAAGGCGTTCCGCGTTGATATTTAAATTTAAAATTCTCGTCGAGATAATTGAACAAGGTCGATTTGTAATTGGTGTTAAAAACCGGTCGGCTCGACGTAACCTGAATGGTTCCGCCATAGTCTTCATTGCTCGACATCTCCGAAATATTGATCAGCACATTGCAATCAATTTTTTCTTCGTCCTTAAATGTTTCGGTTGTCCAGCGCGTATTATTCATGAACTCCTGCAATTGTTGCTGCAATTGTTCGAACAATAATTTATCCGCAGCAGAAACCTGAAGTGAAGGAGAAATAATCTGCAAACGACACATTAATTCCTGAGCACGTAGCGACAAGGCAGGGAATAAAAGGATGAGCAGAATTAATTTTTTCATTTTATGTTTTTCACAATGGCATTCAAAATATCGGCAGCCACTTCCTGTTTAGACTTTAACTCAAATCTAACCATTTTATTGTTGCGGTCGATCAATGTAATTTTATTGGTATCATATCCAAAACCTGCACCTTTATCATTCAGGGAATTAAGAACGATCAAATCGAGATTTTTGGATTTGATTTTCTTTTTCGCGTTTTCAATTTCATGATCGGTTTCCAATGCAAATCCAACCAAAAACTGATTTTTTTTCTTTTTCTCACCGAGCGATTTCAAAATATCTGCTGTTGGTTCCAGCTCAATATTCAAAACTGCATCTGCTTTTTTTATTTTTTTTCCGGCTACGGATTTCGGACGATAATCTGCCACTGCAGCCGATAATATGGCCACATCGCTTGAGGGAAATAATCGGTTGACTTCTTTATACATTTCAGCGGCAAACCGGACATTAATGCGGTGGACTGCGGATGAAGATTCAACAAAACTCGGACCACAAACCAAATGAACTTCTGCCCCCCAGGATGCGGCAAGTTCTGCAATTGCAATTCCCATTTTTCCACTGCTGCTGTTTCCGATAAATCGAACGGGATCTATTGCCTCATGGGTTGGTCCGGCCGTAATAAGAATTCGCTTACCGCTTAATTTTTTTTTTTTGGAAAATTGCTGTTCAATAGCAGCGAAAATGTTCTCCGGTTCCGGCATTCTTCCTTCGCCAATTAATCCACTGGCCAATTCTCCGTTCTCCGCTTGCAGAACATTATTTCCATATTCCTTCAGTCGGCTTAAATTCAGTTTCACCGAAGGGTGACGGTACATATCCAGATCCATGGCAGGTGCAATCATTACCGGACATTTAGCCGATAGATAAACCGCCAGTAATAAATTATCGCAAATCCCATTGGCCATTTTACCGATGGTATTGGCAGAAGCAGGAGCAACGACCAACAGATCGGCCCACATTCCCATTTCAACATGATTGGTCCATGTACCTTGGTCGGCATTAGAAACCATGTGAACGGAAACAGGATGTTTGGAAAGAGTACCCAGCGTAAGGGGACTAATAAAATCGCAGGCAGCCGGCGTCATTAACACACGAACTTCAGCACCTGCTTTTACGAGCAGACGAACAAGGTGCGCAGTTTTATAAGCAGCAATACTGCCTGTTACACCAATAAGAATTTTCTTTCCGCGCAGCATAGCGCAGGTTTAGGATTATTTAGTTGGTTCTTCAGGGTAACGGAAATAGGTTCCGCCTTCCTGAAACTCCTGAATTGCAATAGCAACCGGTTTCGGAAGTTTTTCGTAGTGACGAGAAATTTCAATTTGCTCACGGTTTTCGAAAACCTCTTCCAGGTTATCGGTATGCGTTGCAAATTCCTGAAGTTTGGAAGTGAGCTCCTCCTTCATTTCTACAGCGATCTGATTGGCACGTTTGCCAATAACAACGATCGACTCATAAACGTTCCCGGTACGCGCTTCGAGTTTATCTACATCTCGTGTAACGGTAGTGCGTTCTGCGGTGGAGTTTTTATAGCTCATTTTTCTTCGGTTTTATTACTATTCTTCAATTCTACTATTGCCTTCGCCGAAGCATCATAAATTTGCTCCAGTTCAGCCTTATACTCGCTTTGCGGATAAAGGGCTACAAAATTAGTATAAGATTTAATAGTTTGCTCATAACGCTCTAACTTTTTTTTGTCGGTAGAATTACTTGCCAATAAAAAGTCGGATCTCACTATCAAGTACATAGATCTCTCCTGATAGCGGGTATTGGGATATTCTTCGAGCATGGATTTTAAAGCTACCGATGCCGATTTGTAATTTTCGACTTTATAGTAGAGGTAAGCATTCTCAAACGCCTTGGTTTCCAGCTTGTAATACAAGTTGTCCATGATTTTATTGCAGGTATCCCTCCTTGCGCTTTCGGGGTAGCGGTTCATGAACAATTGCAATTCATTGATGGCATCGTAAGTTTCCGTTTGGTCGAGCGACCAGTTGGGCGAGTTTTTCACATTACACATGGCACTCATAAAGAGTGATTCCTCGGCATAACGAGAACCCGGATAGGTCTTGGCGAACATCTTAAAGTAATAGGCCGCCAGGTAGTATTCAGAAAGGTACCAGTGACAGTAAGCGTAGGTAAAATATACTTTTTCTGCCTGATCCTTACCGCGGTAAACACCGGAAGAAACCAAATCCTCCAATAAAGGCAAAGCGCGATCGTAATCCTTTTTATCGTAATACTCGAACGATTTCCTCAGTTTCAATTCAGAATCCGTGCTCTTTAAAATCTTGTTATACTCCGAGCAAGCAGACAGTAAAAAGCTAAAAACCAGCGCTATAAATAAAATCCTGCGATTCATGAGTTGCAAATATACCGAATTAAGCGGCATGGAAAACAACGGAGATTAAGATAGAAAAGTATGCGAATAAAAAGGGAGAACATCCCTCTGGCTTTAAAAGTGATACTATCACCGGGTGATGAATTAGTGGGTTGTTGAAAATTTCCTGAAAGCCCATTGATAATAAGCCTTGCTCTTGGTATTTTTGTATTCCTAAACAAAAAATTTACTAACCCTTAATTTTTATCACCTTGGATATTTTTGAGAAGATCAAATTGAACCGTGGACCACTTGGAAAGCATTCGAAAGAATCTCACGGTTATTTTACTTTCCCTAAACTGGAAGGTCCTATCGGTAACAAAATGATCTTCCGTGGGAAGGAAGTGTTGGTGTGGAGTCTGAATAACTATCTCGGACTTGCCAATCACCCGGAAGTGCGCGAAGCGGATGCAAAGGCTTCTGCAGATTTTGGACTTGCATATCCAATGGGTGCTCGTATGATGAGTGGTAACTCGAACTACCACGAACAACTCGAGAATGAATTATCGTCCTTCATGAAAAGAGAAGACACTATTCTTTTAAACTTCGGTTATCAGGGAATGGTTTCTGCGATCGATTCATTGGTAGATCGTAATGATGTAATTGTTTACGACAGCGAATCGCATGCTTGTATTCTTGACGGTATGCGTTTGCACATCGGAAAACGATTTGTATTCCAGCACAACGACATGGAAAGTCTGGAAAAACAATTAGCTCGTGCCGTAAAAGTTGCTGAAGAAAAAGACGGTGGTGTTCTTGTAATCACCGAAGGTGTTTTCGGAATGGCGGGCGACCAGGGTAAATTGAAAGAAATTGTTGCGCTGAAGAAAAAATATTCCTTCCGCTTATTTGTAGATGATGCGCACGGATTCGGAACTATGGGTCCAACCGGAGCAGGAACCGACGAAGAACAAGGTTGTCAGGAAGGCGTTGATGTGTACTTCGGAACTTTCGCTAAGTCGATGGCATTAATCGGCGGATTTATTTCTTCTACCGAAAACGTAATTGAATATCTCCGTTACAATATGCGTTCTCAAATTTTTGCGAAAGCATTACCGATGCCACTTGTAATCGGAGCACTTAAACGTTTGGAATTACTTCGTAGCAGACCGGAACTTCGCGAGAAATTATGGACCATTGCTCATGCATTGCAAAACGGATTAAAAGATGCAGGATTCAACATTGGAAATACCAACACCATGGTAACACCTGTGTTCTTATCCGGATCACTGGGTGAAGCAACCAATCTTACGTTTGACCTCCGCGAAAATTACAGCATCTTCTGTTCAATTGTGGTTTATCCGGTTGTACCGAAAGATGTTATTATGTTGCGTTTAATTCCAACTGCAGCGCATACACTTGAAGATGTAAATTACACTATTGAAACCTTTAAGAAAGTTGCCGTGAAATTGAAAAAAGGAGAATACTACTCCGATAAAATCGTTAACGTGAATTAATTTCATTTCAATACAAAATAAAAAATCCCCTTCTTTTCAGAAGGGGATTTTTTTTGGCAACACCATTGATGTTTTCACATCAATAGAAGATGGTGAGTGTTCCGGTATATTGTGCAGGAATCGTTCCGTCGGTAAGTTCAATGATGTAGAAGTAAGTTCCCTGTGGCAAACTTCCGCCATCCCAGTTGTTCAAATAGTTATTATCGAGATAAACCAATTGTCCCCAACGATTGTACACGCGTAAAATACTGTTCGGGTGATATTGCAATCCATCAACATAGAACACATCATTTACACCATCACCATTAGGTGATATTACATTGGGGATGTCGAGCGAACAGCTGATCATGATTACATTCGATGTATCACTTGCAGTGTTGCCACATGCATCGGTAACCGTAAAGATGTAATCGCCATTTACAGCGCCTTGGATTAAATAATTCATGGCAATGGTATCCTGAACAACACCGAGGGCATTGACTGGAATATCCCAGCTGTACACCAATGGTGATATTCCACCCTGAACCTGATAAGCAACTAAAGCAGTGCTATCGCTATTGAGACAAAAACGTCCGGATGTAGTATGGATATTTAAATTTCCATTCATAATATCTACATATACATACAAAGATGTATCCAATCCGCAGGCATCGGTAGCAGTGAAGAGTAAGGAGTCGGGACCATTTACCACTACACTGGCGGTAGAGTCGAGATCGCCGGTGGACCATTGGTAGGTGTAAGGTGAAGTTCCTCCTGCGGTAACGTAGGCCACAAAATCGGCGGTGTTACCCGGACAACTCACTTCAATTAAGGTATCCGAAACAAAAAGTGAAAGAGGAATATAAGGTGGTACCGTAACGACCATGGTATCCGTATCCATTTGGAGACAGGTATTGGTTACAGTTAAAATATAGGTAGTAGTGGTTAATGGTTGAACCAGCGTTTGTGCAGTCATTGCTCCATTACTCCAATTGAAATAAGTTGTATCACCTGAGCCACCACTATAGGAACCATTCAGCAAAACAGATTGTCCGGCACAGGTTAACGTGGTATCAGGACCTGCATTTGCAAATAAAGGTGCGGGTGGAACATGCGAGAAAAAGATGGTATCAGAACCGAAATAACCACAACCATCCATCACCGAAAGGATTAAGGTATCGCCACTCAATTGATTGATGGTGTAATTGACAAACTGACCATTCACTCCACTACTCCATGTGTAGTTGTAAGGCGGATTACCATTGAGAATAATTCCATTGTAGGAGAAGGTTTGTCCCGGGCAA
>JAIBBF010000013.1 GCA_019694795.1 Flavobacteriales bacterium
TTGAACGCGTAAGAAATATACAAAATTAACACAACCCCTATGTTCTTTTGCCGTAAACTTGTTCAAAATTAGAACCCATGAAACGATTGTTGATTGTTCTGACGTCCATTTTACTCTATACCGGACTACAAGCTCAGGCGAGTCTGAGTGTAAGCGGCAGCTCTTTCCCCGGATTGGCCGACTCCGTCTTTATGAACCAGGGTGTAAGTTACCTTGTATATACCAAAAACGTTGGGAACGTCGATTTTTTCGGACCCTACACCATTCACGTTGGGGTGGATACGGGAGGGTTTCTGGTGACTCCCTTTTATTCCCAAAACTATCAAACCACGGATACGCTGTATTCGCAAGTTTCGGTCGACACCCAGGCCATCTCCCACTCCATCGATTATAACTATTTCAGCGCCGGCGGAAATACGATTGTCATCTGGCCCGCTGCTCCAAATGCAATTACGCATGATAGCATAGCACGACCTATTTACGTCATAGTATTCGACGCCATCGACGAACAGGGAATGGCCATGGAATTAAACATCTACCCCAATCCGGGATCCGAATGGGTAAGAATCAATTCAAAATATGGTATTGAACAAGTAAGAATTTTGAGTGCGGGGGGACAGGAAATTCAGTGTATTCAAAATCAATCGGAAATCGATATCAGTGTTCTTCCTAAAGGAATGTATCTCTTTGTTATCACCGATAAAATGAAACACACAAAAACGTTGTGTGTTGTCCGAAACTAGAGATAAACTTCTTTTTTGGTAAACGACTTATTGAAGTTGACTACATAACACCTACCTGCATCCTGGTACACGGCAAAATCGTTAAACACGGAAAGCATGCTGTTATGATCTTCCATTTTGGCAATAACTTTAGCTTTTGTCCAGGTGCCATTGCTTAGTCGCTGCGTTAGACATAAATTTCTAACGACAATACTATTCCCGTCATCTCCACGAACTAGATCAACCCACATCACCTTTTTCCCATTGGGAGAAATGGAAGATGCCCAGGCAACGGGATCCAATTGAACAGGCATGGCCGGTTTTGGGGAAGTCCATTTTCCATTAACCAAATGCGTTTCCATGAGTGTCCAGATGGAATCCGGATGACAAAAACGTATCCAGTCCATTTTTGATTTGTACTCGGGCCATTCTTTTTCCCTTACTTCTTCGGAGATTTTCGCAAATTCTTTCTCGGTAATCGGAATCGACAATTGCTGCAGTAAAGCGCGATCCATCCTTGCCTGGCGGACTACCTTCAGGCTATCGTTAATGGGGATTCTTCCGTTTAAAAAGAGGGATCTTCCTTCATTAAAAAACGGTTTGGCGGTGAGGCGAAATTGATTGGAATTAAAAAGGGGTTTTAGTTTTTCATTCGGATTTCCATACAAAATAAAATCCGGCGCATGAATAACTACATTTCCGGATTCATCCATATCGGTTGCAGTAACAAAATAGCATCCATTTTTTTCATGAAGAAATGTAGCGGCTTTCCTGAATTCAAAATATTGCGGAATGCGGTAACCGGGACTACAACCTCCAACTCCATCCACAGCATCGGTTCCAACGTAAGTAGTGATCAATTTAGTTCCATTGTAATTCACACGAAACGAAAACATGCTTTGTTTGGCACTTTCCGATTCCGAGAATTTTCTAACCAGTGGTTTCACCTCCTGCGTGCCGAAATAATAATAATGCAGATTGCAATAGAATACAACTGTTTTACCATCGCCGGATAATTCCGGATTTAATTTCCCATCTACATAATAAGGTTGACTTGGATCAAATTCTTCATCAATTTGCTGCAACAATTCTTCGGCGGAATAGCTGCGCAACAAACTCGCATCCGGTAAGTGATACAATTTCCATTTCGAGCCGTCATCATACAACATTATACTTCCATCCGATGAAAAAGAGAATGAATTGCCATATTGCGCATTTGCCTGCTGAGCAAAAACAATAAGGATGAAAAAAAGGACCTGTTTCATTTTCATTTTTTAAGCAGTACACCTCAAGTTACAAATAGTTGAAACAAAAAACCCGCCTTTGAGGGCGGGTTAACAAAGTAATAACAAGAACTGTTAAACAGTCATAATATCCTTTTCTTTAATTTCTACCAACTGATCCACTTTTGTAATGAATGAATTGGTAAGGTCTTGAATTTTTGTTTCCGCATCTTTTGCTTCATCTTCGGCAAGACCATCCTTTTGTAATTTTTTTACGGCTTCATTGGCATCACGACGGTGATTGCGAATGGAAACTTTTGCGTTTTCTCCCTCCGTTTTTGCGCGCTTAGATAATTCTTTACGACGTTCTTCGGTTAATGGAGGAACAGAAATAATTAATACTTCACCGTTGTTTTGCGGGTTAAGCGATAGATTACTGTTCATGATGGCCTCTGCAATGGGTTGCAACATGTTTTTTTCCCATGGCTGAATACGAATCGTACGCGCATCGGTGGTGGTAACGTTGGCTACTTGTCCAATGGGCACATGCGATCCGTAATAATCCACCATAACTCCTTCGAGCATGGAAGGATTGGCTCTTCCGGCGCGGATTTTAGTAAGTTCACTTTCCAAATGCGAAATGGCTGAATTCATTTCTTCTTTGGTCAGGTCAATAATCATTTTTACGTCGCTCATACTTTCAGATTGTTATGCGAAAATAAGAAATATGATGTATTAAAATTCAACCAATGTACCGAGTGGATCTCCGGTAATTACTTTCATCAGATTGCCCGATTTATTCATGTCGAAAACAATAATCGGTAATTTATTTTCATTGCATAAGGTAAAGGCGGTCATGTCCATTACATTTAATCCTTTCTCATACACTTCCGTAAAAGTAACGCGTTCATATTTTACAGCTTTCGGATCTTTTTCCGGATCGGCAGTATAAATTCCATCAACGCGGGTTCCTTTTAAAATCACATCCGCTTCAATTTCAATGGCACGGAGTGATGCAGCTGTATCGGTAGTAAAAAAAGGATTTCCGGTACCGGCTCCGAATATAACTACCCGTCCTTTTTCGAGGTGACGAATTGCGCGACGGCGAATGAATGGCTCTGCAATCTGTTCCATTTTAATGGCCGACTGCAAACGTGTATTTACACCCAATGTTTCTAAAGATGCCTGAAGCGCCATGGAATTAATCATGGTAGCCAGCATTCCCATATAATCTCCCTGCGTACGTTCCATTCCTCCCTGCTCTGCCTGTACACCACGGAAAATGTTTCCGCCTCCAATTACAATGGCAACCTGAATGCCTTTATCGTGAATGGTTTTAATTTCCTGTGCATACTGATTCAGACGATTGTTGTCAATCCCGAATTGCTTATCACCCATCAGGGCTTCGCCGCTAAGTTTAAGGAGGACTCTTTTGTATTTCATTGCAAGCTATTTTTTGGACAAAAAAAAGAGGGAACGATGTCCCTCTTTTCATAATAAAAAATTAATTCAGCGATACTCTCTTAAAGGCGGTAGCTGTAAGTTCTTTGTCGATACCGGCAAGGAATTGCTTTATAGTAACCTTTGGATCTGAAATAAATTCCTGATTAAGAAGTGTAGTTTCTTTGAAGAATTTATTCAAACGTCCCTGAGCAATTTTCTCAGCCATTTCAGCAGGTTTTCCTTCCTGAATAGCTAAATCTTTACCTACTTCCAATTCACGTGCAATTACATCTGCAGGTACTGATTTCTCATCTACAGAAATCGGATTCATTGCAGTTACTTGCATAGCTACTTGTTTAGCGTTATCGTCACCTGCATTTTTGTTGAATGCAACGATGGTTGCCAAACGGTTTCCGGCGTGGATGTATGTTCCGATGAATTCTCCTTCGAGCATTTCATAAGATCCAATTTCAATTTTCTCTCCGATTACTCCGGTACGCTCAACGAGTTTTTCTGCAACGCTGATGCCTTTGTAATCCATTTTCAGGAAATCTTCGAGCGATTTGATTTTGTTATCCAAAGCCATTTGAAGGAAATCTTTGGTTAAACCAACGAATTCTTCATTCTTAGCAACGAAATCTGTTTCGCAGTTCAAGGAGAGCACAACTCCGAATTTTTTATCGGCAGTGGTTCCGGCAAGTACACAACCCTCACCTGCAGCACGATCTGCACGGTTAGCTGCTACTTTTTGTCCTTTTTTACGAAGAATATCTACTGCAGCTTCAAAATCGCCATTGGCTTCAGTTAATGCTTTTTTGCAGTCCATCATTCCTGCTCCGGTTTGCTGACGAAGTTTATTTACATCAGCAGCGGTGATTGCAACAGTTGACATATTATTCTTTTTTTAAAAATTAATCTTTCTTACGAGCTACCGGTTTTTTTGCGGCAGGCTTTTTCTTTCCTTCTTCGCCTACTTCTTCGTCGATATTAGCAATGCGCTTGTTGTCCATTACTTCTTCGCCATCGTCTTCAGCATTTTTATCTGCTTTACGCTCGCTCAATCCTTCAGAGATTGCAGCAACCATAATGTCGATGATTTTTCCGATGGATTTAGAAGCATCGTCGTTCGAAGGAATTGCGAAGTCAACACTGTTTGGATCTGAGTTGGTATCTACCATTGCAAATACCGGAATGTTCAAACGTTTTGCTTCTGCAACTGCGATGTGTTCTTTTAAAACGTCAACCACAAACAATGCAGCCGGAAGGCGTGTCATGTCGGCAATTGAACCAAGGTTTTTATCAAGTTTCGCACGTTGACGTGAAATTTGAAGACGCTCGCGTTTTGAAAGTGTGTTCAATGTTCCGTCTACACCCATCTTGTCGATGTTCGCCATTTTACGAACTGATTTACGGATGGTAGCGAAGTTGGTAAGCATACCACCGGGCCAGCGCTCAATTACGAATGGCATGTTCACGTTTTTCACGCGGTCTGCAACTACGTCTTTCGCTTGCTTTTTAGTAGCTACGAATAATACTTTTTTACCTGACTTAGCGATTTGCTTAATGGCAGCAGATGCTTCATCCAGTTTAAGAATCGTTTTGTTAAGGTCGATGATGTGGATGCCTTTCTTCTCGTCGAAGATATAAGGCTTCATGTTTGGATTCCACTTTCTTTTCAGGTGACCGAAGTGCACCCCTGCGTCGAGCAGTTCGTTGAAGGTAACTTTTGACATTTTGTTTTTTGGTTTACGTTCCGTTGGACTTAATCATTATTTAAGCAACCTGCCGGTAGTCACGAGCCAATGGCTGATGAGTCCGGCAGGTTTGGATGCTAAACAGAATATTCGTTTTCGTAAGCGGATTAACGCTTGGAGAACTGGAAGCGTTTGCGCGCTTTCTTCTGACCTGGTTTCTTACGCTCAACCATACGAGGATCACGAGTCATGAGTCCTGCTGCTTTAAGAGCGGGTTTGAAATTGGCATCAACCTTAACAAGTGCGCGGGCGATTCCCAGACGTACAGCCTCAGCTTGTCCGTTAATTCCACCACCGTCAACATTTACGTTCACGTCGAACTGACCTTCAGTTCCGGTGAGCATAAAGCTTTGGTTGATTTTATACTGAAGCGTTCCCACTGGGAAATACTCTTTGTAATCTACGTTGTTCACGGTTACGGTTCCTTTACCTTTATTGAGGTAAATACGAGCTACTGCTGCTTTACGGCGTCCGAGTGCGTTGGTAACTTCCATCTTGATCAGAAAATATCGTTAAGGTTAACTGCTTTTGGATTTTGAGCCTGGTACTTATGCTCTGAACCTCCCACTACGTGAAGATTACGGAACACGGCACGACCCAAACGTGTTTTAGGGAGCATCCCTTTGATTGCGGTTTCAACCACGCGACCAGGGTGCTTTGCCAATACTTCAGTAGGAGAAGCAAAACGCTGCCCGCCAGGATATCCGGTGTAACGAACATACTGTTTCTCAGTAAGCTTGTTACCGGTTAATTTCACCTTGTCTGCGTTGATAATCACCACATGATCACCGCAATCGATATGCGGGGAAAAGCTTGGTTTATGCTTTCCACGAAGCAATTTTGCTACCTGGCTGGTTAAACGACCGAGCGGCATATCTGCGGCATCCACGAGGATCCATTCTTTCTTAACCGTTTCATTCTTGGCGTGTACGGTCTTATAGCTAATGCTGTCCACTGTAATAGAGTTTTAATCTGTTATTTCCCGGAAATTGGGGCTGCAAATTTACAACTTAATTTTACAAAGCCAAACTTTTCAACACGGACATGTGGAATCACTTGACACTTTTTTAATGATAGAACTGGTAATCAGCCCAATAAATTAAATTCCGGCAGGTGATTTTTCCGGGTTTTCAACGCTTTCGGAGCTCCCGGTGCGGAGGAAATAGTAGTATTGGTCCGAATCGATAAAATGAAGATTAAGCCTTAAACTATCCAGTAATTCGATCTTGAAGTAATAGTAATTGTTTGGACTTTCTTCCAAACGCATTATAGTGCCCTCGAGTGAACGTTCTCCGCCTTTATCGGGAAAATCGGAATACAGTACGGCCGGGTTTACAGAAACTGTATCGTGATTGTAAATATCAATCCAATTTCGCTCATCGAAAATCACCCGGT
Source organism: Flavobacteriales bacterium (assembly GCA_019694795.1). Classification (NCBI taxonomy): domain Bacteria; kingdom Pseudomonadati; phylum Bacteroidota; class Flavobacteriia; order Flavobacteriales; species Flavobacteriales bacterium. The sequence continues at coordinate 6,538 of JAIBBF010000013.1, forward strand.
GCATGCTGTCTTTTACATCAAACCATTCTCCCAGCATCGGTTCAGAAATGGTTGCACCATGAAATACTTCCTCTAAAGGTTGATTAGGTACTGCAGTAGTGGATTTTTTCTCTTCACAGGCACACCATGTGATGAAGAACAGAAAAAAAGGCAGCAGAAAAAATCGGCTGCCTTTATTGGTTTGAATATACATGAACATGAAATTATTTAATAACTCCCAGCTCTTTGCCCACTTTTGCAAATGCAGCAAGCGCTTTATCGAGGTGTTCTTTTTCATGTGCAGCAGAAAGCTGAACACGAATACGTGCTTGTCCTTTCGGAACCACCGGATAAAAGAAACCGGTAACATATATTCCTTCTTCGAGCATTTTAGAAGCAAAATCCTGCGCCAGTTTTGCATCGTACAACATAATAGGCACAATGGCTGATTCACCGTCTTTGTAATCGAGTCCGATTTTCTTTACACCGTCTTTAAAATAGTTGATGTTCCATTCCAGCTTATCACGCAGTGAAGTGGTTTCGCTGAGCATATCGAACACTGCAATACTTGCACCAACAATGTGCGGAGCGAGCGAATTAGAGAATAAATACGGACGTGAACGCTGACGTAACATTTCGATGATTTCTTTTTTACCGGTTGTAAATCCACCCATTGCTCCTCCGAGCGCTTTTCCTAATGTACCGGTGATAATATCTACACGTCCAATCACATTTCTTAATTCGATGGAGCCTCTTCCGGTTTTACCAATGAATCCTGTTGCATGCGATTCATCCACCATTACAAGTGCATTGTATTTATCGGCCAGGTCACAGATTTTATCCAATGGAGCTACGAATCCATCCATGGAGAAAACGCCATCGGTTACAATCATTTTAAAACGACATCCGGAAGCTTTCTTTAATTGTTCTTCGAGGTCAGCCATATCGCAATTCTTATAGCGAAAACGTTGTGCCTTACACAAACGAACGCCGTCGATGATGGAAGCGTGATTTAATTCGTCGGAAATAATTGCATCCTCTTCTCCCAGCAAAGGTTCGAAAACGCCACCATTCGCATCGAAACAAGCAGCGTAGAGAATGGTGTCCTCGGTCCCGAGAAAATGTGCGATTTTATGTTCCAGTTCTTTATGAATATCCTGTGTTCCGCATATAAAACGCACAGAACTCATTCCGTATCCATGGGTATCGAGGGTTTTATGAGCAGCCTCCACCACTTTTGGGTGAGAGGACAAACCGAGGTAATTGTTGGCACAAAAAATAAGCACTTCTTTCCCGGAATTCACCTTTACAGCTGCTCCCTGCGGAGTGGTAATAATTCGTTCGCGCTTAAACAATCCGGAGGATTCGATGCTTTGTAATTCCTGCTCCAAATGAGCTTTCATGTTTCCGTACATAGAAAATAATTTATGTGAGCTTCAAATTTATAGGAAATTCCTTAGCCAAAGAGGGCGGATTAAATCTTCGAAAATTTTATCTTCGGGCATGGGATTGGCACGATTATGGCAAATCCCCTCTCAAATTCTGCGTTATGAAAAAATTATTACTCCTTTTCCTCGGATTATCCGGCACCTGGGCCTCGGCTCAAAACATTCTGGATAACAAAGTTACATTCAAATACACCCAACTTCCAGCTGTTAAAATTAACGATGCCACCAAAACCTATTCCGTTGAAGTGAGCATGAGCTATCAGCAACGAAATACCGATTCGACCAATGCTTATGATCTGGCCAGCAAAAATTACCTGACCACTTTAAGCACCTATATGGACGCCTACGATCAGCAAAAAGCACAAATTGATCGTCAGCATTTAAACAACATGATCATCTGGGAAAACCAGGTTATAGCAGGAAATACAACTGCAGTTGCGCCTGTAAAACCACCTTATCCGGGAATGAATCCGCCGGTTCGCCCGAAAAAACCATTTCTGATTAAGGAAATTCAACCCACTTCGATTATTCCGGCGATTAAAATTGATGGTCTCACCCAAAACACGGGATCGGCAGCAAAAATTAAAATTGTATTCGAAGGATTTGAAAAAGGTATGATTAAACTGGAACAAAGTGGTACTGCTCCTGCCATCAAATATTTTTATTCCATTCAATATCGTCATCCACTCTCGCTGCAAGTTGAAGCTGCCGGAAAAGGCATGGTGTATAGTCAACGCATGGCTGAGACCGAAGGATTCAGAAGCTGGAGGACGAAAGAATTCAAAACAAAATCTGAATTGGAATTGTGGTGGTACGACAATGAAAACATCGTTTGGGAAGAACGCCAAACCCAAGCTATCCAGGAAAACATTTCGGTGTTGAATAGTTATTTTGTTAGCACCTATGGATACCCTGTTCAATCGCGCAGAATTGAATTGTATAGCGCAAAACAAAAAAATATAGATTATTCTGATGTTCAAAAAGCTTATTCTACCATGGAAACGGCTTTGTTAATGTTGGCTTATCCTGATAAAATTCAACAGGCCCAGGCAAAATTGCAGGAAGCCCTCGGGATGTACAATCAAATTTTACAGGAATCAAATCCTAACGATAAAAAGGCTCGTGTTGACGCCAACGTAACTTCAGCTTGTTTAGTAAACATGACTGAAGCTTATATCTGGTTAAATGATTACTCCAATGCAGAAATGACCGCTAATAAAGTGATCACCATTGGCGTAAATAAATACGAAAGAGATGCGCGTGCTCATTTAGAATTTATCCGATTCCAACAAGCTCGTTATGCTGCCAATCAATAATTGAAGAAAATAAATTTCGATAAATGAAAAGGGAGTCTTTCGACTCCCTTTTTTATTTCAGCATAGAAACAAATTCCTGAACGCTGGATATTTTTATTATGTTTTTCGGATAGGAAAGCGTTGCGTCGGCTATCACCTGGTGACCGGTTATGTAGATATTTAAATCCGGAAAATTCCTGTGCATTTTGTTAATGTAATCCTGAACGGTTTCTTCTGTCATCGGCGATACGAAAAAAGTTAGCATCGCATCGGAAGGAGTAATTTTGGTGACTTTTTCAAGATCATCAAAAGGAACGGCTTGTCCCAGATAAATGACTTTATATCCTCTGTTCCGCAAGAGATAATTATAAAACAACAATCCTATTTCATGCAATTCGTTCACCGGTAAAAACAAGATGAAAGTCCCTTTGTTTTTGGGTTTATCTTTTAACGAATCGCTCGCCACCATCAGCTTCTGCCGAATGAGATGCGAAATAAAATGTTCCTGTGCCGGATTAATAGATCCGGTTTGCCACAATACGCCGATTTTAGTAAGGAAAGGATACACCACGTACAACATGGCGCGTTCGAATCCTTTCAGTTGAATGCATTCATCCAGTACCGATTCAAAACTGTCTTCATCCATCTGGATCATCGACACCACCATTCGTTCAATGAAAACATCCTCGGAACCGGAAGACTTTTGCAACTCCAGCACTTTTTCCGAAAGCTCTTCGTCGCTAAGTCCGGCAATACGCGAGATTTTGAGTCCGCAAGAATTAAGGATGGCAATATTGAGAATACGTTTCAGCTCGGAATCTGAATACTTCCTGATGTTCGTTTGGGTTCTGTCGGGCTCAATAATATTATAGCGCTTCTCCCAAATACGCAATGTATGCGCTTTGATTCCCGTTAAATTCTCAATATCCTTAATCGAGTACTTTTTCATAGCCTATACCTCTCACAACAAACACTCTTCACAATTGTTTAGCCGATTTTTAAAATATTTTTCCGGTAAAATGGGATTGAAATCAGGATCATCATCAACCCTATGAAAAACAGCACCATTAAACGGAAACCTAATAATGACCAGGAGAATTCGCGCCAAAATATATCGTAATACGCCTGCACGCCCCAATAATTGACCGAAAACATGGAAAGTTTTTGCATGAACTCCGGCATAAAGAAGGTAGGCATCATGGATCCACCAATGGCGCTCATCACCAATACAACAATGGTGGAAAGTCCCTCAACTTGTTTCCGGCTAGTGCAAACACTCGCAATGAGCATTCCAAATGAGGCACAAGAGAAGGCCGCCAGGAAGGTGGTTAGAATTAATGCAGGCAGGTGAATTAGGATGGGCAGACCGAAAACCATCCAGGCAAAGAGCATCATGACCATTAATTGTAAAAATCCAATGAGCGTGGCCGAAAGCATTTTTCCCAATAGGAGATCGAGCGGATTGATTGGTGAAATTAATAAGCGTCGCAAGGTTCCTTTTTCTTTTTCATCGAGCAATCCTGCACCCATTGCAGCCACCGAAAAAAGGAGGGTCATTATGGCCGTTCCTGCTACAGCCTGGACCAGGGCAGGATTGGTATTATCGGGAGAAGAAAGTGATTCTTCTGCAATCATTCCTTCTACAGGTGAGTCATTATCTGAAGATGAATTCATCATGTCATCCACGTTCTGTGTGACCATCGCCAATGAAGCTGAATCTTCGATTTGAAATTCTTCCTTCATTTTCTTCGCCAGTTTTGCTTTGATGGAAAACTTTCCTGCCACTCTGAAAATTTTAGCACTGATTAATCCTTTTAACATGGAAGCTTCTGCTGCTTTTGCCTGATCAAAGACAAAAACAAATCCACTTTCACCCTTTTCCATTCGCGATTCGTAAGCAGGAAGAATAATCAATCCACCGGTACGATCCCCTTTTTGAATAATCGAACGTAATTTTTTTTCGTCTACCTCTTGCACTTTAAGCGCAGGGAGGGAATCGAGTTCTGCAATGAGTTGTTTGCTTTCCGGTGTTTGCGCATTGTCGGCAACGAGTACATCCAGTTCGATATCATTGTTATTTCCCCCGTTTCCACCAAATGCAAAAACAAAAAGGGTGATGAGTCCCACCGGCATTAAAAAGGTAAGCAGGACCGCTTTCTTATCGGAGAAAAACAAACGCAGATCTTTTAAAGTAATTCGAATCATCAGTCGCGCAATTTGTTTCCGGTTAATGATAAAAAAACTGATTCCAAATTGGAATAACGTACATCTATGGTTCGAATAACAATTCCTTTTTCGAAACAAAAATTCATGATTGCAGGAAGCGATGAACGTAAATCTTTACACGTAAAGTGCAAGGCATCGGAAGTTCCTTTTACCTGTATGTGTTCGTTCAGCTGAAATTCCTGATGTTCAAATGAGGAAATGGTTTCACTGTGGACAATGATTTCTTCCTGCACATCGCCCATGGAAATTAATTCACGAAGGGTGCCCTCTGCAATAATTTTCCCTTTATCGATGATTCCAATCCGATCGGAAAATTTTTCTGCCTCTTCCATATAGTGGGTGGTATAGAGGATGGTTTTCCCTTCGTTTTTTAATCGGCTGATTGCTTCATAAATGTTATTTCTGCTCTGCGGATCAATGCCCACTGTTGGCTCATCCATAAAAAGCAGTTTCGGATCGTGCAATAAAGCGGCGGCAATATTGATGCGGCGTTTCATTCCACCCGAATAAGTTCTGATTTTATCATGCGCCCGGTCCGATAATCCGAAATCACCCAGAAGGGTGTTGACACGAATCCGAAGATCATTTTTCCCCATGGGATAAAGTGAACCGAAAAACATCAGGTTATCGAAGGCCGATAAATCTTCATATAGGGCAATCTCCTGTGGAACCACCCCAATCATTTTACGAATGGATAAGGGTTCTTTTACCACATCGATACCATCAATTAAAACAGTTCCCGAACTGGGTTTTAACAAGGTAGATAAAATAGAAAGCGTGGTTGATTTTCCGGCGCCGTTGGGTCCGAGCAAACTGTAAAACTCACCCCGTTCCACTTTGAATGAAATGGACTGGACGGCAGTTTTATCTCCGTACACTTTATGTAAATCGCGAACCTCAAGCATGGGGGCGCAATTTACAAAAGGAGACTTAGCGAACGATGATTTTGGAAATAAAAAGACCCTGCTTTATTAAAAAGAGAAAACATTGTGTTCTAAGTGTGGAATTTGCATTACAGTGAGAATGCAAAAAAATTGGAGAAAAAGGCTGTGAAGCTAAATGATTAATCGACCTTCACCTTACGTTGATTCAAATCATCGTTGGAAGAAGCAACAATGGTGTACTCGCCATCAACAATGCGACCATCTGGATCATAGGCTACCATTTTACCGTCGACATTAATCAAGATAACTTTCGAATAAAATTCATTTCCCGATTTATCGCGAACGATAACCAGTGTTTCTTCTCCACCGAAAACATTTCCCGCTAATAAAGCAGGTGCATCCATCGGTTTTTGATTGGAGAGTCCCTCAGGCGACTCACCACATTCGTGACGTTTAACCGTAATTAAATCGCTGTAAAAATATTCACCGTCCTTAGTCGTTTGCTTTAAGCGATAGTAAGAAACACCCGGAAGCGGATCGCGGTCGGATTCGAAATATTCTAATAGCGCAGGAGAATCGCCCAGTGCAGAAACGCGTGTAATCTCTAAAAAGTTGACACCATCCGAAGAACGCTCGATGGTAAAGTACCCGGCATTTTCTTCTTTTAAACTCACCCAGGAAATTTCTACCTGCGGACCCACAGTTACCACGTTGAAACGCGCAACCTGTGCTTGAGTAGATGCATCAGTAAGTCCATCATTCGAAATGGAAGAGAAACTTAAGATGGCAGACGATAAATAGACGATAAGGCTCATAATTCGCAACTTCTATGGTTAGCAAGTTACGAAAACGTTAAGAAAAGAACAAAAATCTACACCGATTTAAAATGTTGATTTACAGTCGACTTGAAAATAACATTTTTGTTACAAGATCATAACTCCCTTTTTATTGAGGAGGGGAATCTTTACAAAGTTCTCTTCTTTGATGGTTTCGGAAAGAAAAATAAACTTCTTATCGTACATTTTATCTTCGAGGAAAAAGCTCACCCAATATTCGTTATTAAGTGGAAAAACATTTTCCATAACGGGTTCAATTTTGGCAAAACTTTTGGCGGCTACCTTGTCTAAAAAATGACGCAACTCGGAAGTTTTTCGTTGTTCGTGATCAATTTCACCATAACCACGAGATGACACCAGAACACCTTCGATGGCATGTTCTTTTAAATTCACCAAGTAGGCATTCCATTCATCCTGATTCAGTTCATTTTTTTCATTGACAATAGCTACGGCAACATCTTTCATTACCGGAATTTCGATGTCTTTCTTCATTGAATACTTTCTATCATTTCATAACCGGCATTGAGGTAATCGAAAAGATCCAATGGCTGATCGTTTCGCTTATCACCACGCTTATGTCCGGTTCTGACAATTATTACGTTATCGTCGGGAACACAAATTACATATTGACCAAGAATTCCACGCATGTAAAACACTTTCTTGCCATTGTATTCCGTAATCCACCAGCAATATCCGTAGCGATCATTTTTCGATCCGTCGGTATCCAAAAGATCAGCGGGCTCGGTGGATTTTTTCACCCATTCGGAAGAAACGATTTGTGTGCCGTTCCATTCACCCTGGTGAAGATATAATTTTCCAAAGCGTGCGAAATCTCTTCCGGCGGCATAAAAACAGCAATACGATTTTTCAATTCCGTCTTCAGCATCCAGACTCCAATACGCAAGATTTTCTGCTCCTATTTTTTTCCAAAGTTTTTCGGAAGCGTAATAAGATAATTTTGTGTTGGTAGCTTTCTCCACGCAATAGCCTAAAATCAGTGTTGCTCCACTCTGGTAGTCGAACACTTTCCCGGGTTCTGAAACAACCTCAACGGAATTGATCATCGATAACAAATCACTTCCATAATAGGCTTCTGCATTAGACGAAAGAGGATTTCCTCCGCTCTCTGACCAATCGAGACCGGCACTCATGGTGAGCAAATGATAGAGCGTAAGTTTGGATCGGGAACCTTCGCGGAATGCGGGTATAAAATCGCCAACGGGCTGATCAACACTTTTTATTTTATGCTCATCGATTGCAATGCCAACTAAAATGGAAACAATGGATTTGGCAACAGAAAATGAATTAGAAATAGTTGTTGGTCCAAAATCTTCTGCATAATGTTCAAACAAAAGCGAGTCGTTTTTAAACACCAATAAAGAAGTGGATTTGTACTGATTGAATTTTTGCAAAGCGGTAGGACTCAACTCCACTTTTCCATAGGAAGAATGCGTTGGCCAGGGCTCGGGTGTTCCCTGCTCTACTTCGCGCTTAGGGAAATAATCCAGATCGCGGATTCCGGGTCCGGATTGTCCGACCAAATACGTACATGCAACTGCTTTGTAGATATATGTTTTGCCACTAATGACAATGAACAAATTCGCTAAAATGAAAATTCCGAGAATGGAAAGAAGTGTCCATTTTAAAATTTTCCAGCTTATGGCTCCGATCCTCTTCATACGTTCAGGTTTTCCTTTACAACGAATTCGAAATCGAAAATGTTTGCAAGATTGGTCTTCAATTTTTGTTTCAATTCTTCCATATCCACTTCCCGTCCCAATTCCTTCTTCATGGAAGTAACCTGTTTATCATCGATTCCGCAGGGCACAATGTGATTAAAATAGTTGAGATCGGTATTGATATTGAATCCGATTCCATGCATGGTAACCCAGCGACTGCATTTAACCCCCATCGCACAAATCTTGCGAGCTTTCAGCGGATCCTCAGGCTCAATCCACACGCCGGTATATCCGGGATAACGTTCGCCCTTAATTCCGTATTCATCGAGTGTTAAAATGACCGCTTCTTCGAGGTAGCGAAGGTATTTGTGGATATCCGTAAAAAAATCGTCGAGATCGAAAATCGGGTAGGCGACTAATTGTCCGGGACCATGATACGTAATATCGCCGCCGCGGTTTATTTTATAGAAAACAGCCTCGTGATCCTGAAGTCCTTTTTCATCGAGCAGCAAATTACTTTCTGCACCACTTTTTCCAAGCGTATATACATGGGGATGTTCGCAAAACAAGAGGTAATGTTCTGTTTTTTCTTTCACCGGCGCCTCGCGGTTACGCATTTTTCGGTCGACCAGCTCATTAAACTTTTTTTCCTGATCATCCCAGGCCTCTTTGTAATCGATAAGCCCGAGATCCTGGAAAATTACATTTCTCATATCAGAATTTACTCAGTTCTCCTTTTAGGAAATCGATCACTTTTACTTCAATAGCATCCACTCCGCGTAAATCGGAAAGGAAACAACTTACCCAATCGCCCAGGTGAATTTGCCAGATTGCCTTTTCGAGATCTGTATTTCCTTTTGCCCAGGTTTCACGAATGTGAGGTGTATATTTTGCGATGATTTCTTTATTGATTTCAATGCGTTTTTGGTTGCGCACATAATCTTCCTGATCGCGGAAAATGATGACGGCCAAATTCGGATTTTCCATTCTCCATCCCACCAGTTCATTGTGGTTCATTTCCGGAACTACATGATGCCAGCACAACATTTTTGCATTTTCATTGATTTGCTGACGAAAACGAATGGCTATTCCTTCACGGTACGTGGTGCTGTAAATAACCGGCATTTTTCCATTGAGAAAATCGGCGATGGATTTTGCTTCGGATTGAATTTCCGTTGCCTCTTTTTCAATTAAAGCAGCTGAACTTAATACTTCATTCATGAAATTATGGGAAGTAACTCCATAAAAATTCAACACATGCAACAATTGCACAAGTGAAGCACCTAAAAATGCACGTGGTGATTTCCCCTGTGGAAGTACGACTAACCCATAACCTTTTTCCCTGGCGAAATCCGCTATCCATCCTCCGGAGGTAACACAAACAATAAATGCGTTTCGCTCGGAAGCTATTTTTAATGCGTTGATGGTTTCTTCTGTATTTCCCGAAAAGGAAGAAGCGATAACAAGGGTTTCCTTTCCGACCCAACCCGGGATAAAGTAGCCTTTGCTGCCTACCACAGGAATCTGCGCTTGATTAGCTGTTAATTCTGCTGCAATTGTGCCTCCTATTCCGGAGCCTCCCAAGCCGGTAATCAATACATTTTTAAAACCTGTACCCAACGGCAGCTTGGTTTGTGTTGCAATGTCTACCGCATTCCTCAACTGTTGTGGAAATTCTTCAACTAATTTTTTCATAGATAAATCTAAGGGTATCAAAAATAAACAAAATGATGGTGCAGAATACGATATGGACCCCTAAAAGCCCTTTTTTAGAGGGGAATATTCCGTTTACATGACTATCTTTGCCCGAAATTTCCCTTACCATGTTACAAGAACTCACCGAACAGGAAGTAATTCGTCGCGAAAAACTGGATGAAATCCGTAAACTGGGTATCGATCCCTATCCTGCGGAGGAATATCCCGTAAATGCTTATGCCGTTGATATTAAAGCGCAATTTGAAGCAGAAAAACCGGGCTTTGAAAATGTTTGTCTGGCCGGAAGAATTATGTCGGTCCGCGATATGGGTAAGGCCTGTTTTGCAGAGATTCTTGATGTAACGGGACGAATTCAGGTTTATGTCCGCCGGGATGATATTTGTCCGGGTGAGGATAAAAATCTTTACGACGCCCTCTTTAAAAAGCTGCTTGATATCGGTGATTACATCGGTGTAAAGGGTTATGTTTTTAAAACGAAGGTGGGAGAAACCTCCATTCACGTGAAGGAATTGCGACTGCTTTGCAAAACGCTTCGTCCGCTTCCCATTGTAAAAACCGATGAATCGGGGAATGTGTTTGATGCCTTTAGCGATCCGGAGAAACGTCACCGTATGCGTTATGTGGACCTCATCGTAAATGAAGGTGTAAAAGAAACCTTCATTAAGCGCACCAAACTGATGAATTCTTTACGCAACACCTTTAATTCAAGAGGCTATCTGGAAGTGGAAACCCCCGTATTGCAACCCATTCCGGGAGGAGCAGCGGCGCGTCCGTTTGTCACCCACCACAATGCGCTTGACATCCCCTTATTTTTAAGAATTGCGAATGAACTTTACCTGAAGCGATTAATCGTTGGTGGTTTTGAAGGCGTGTATGAGTTCTCTAAAAATTTCAGAAATGAGGGGATAGACCGAACGCATAATCCTGAATTTACTGCGCTCGAGATTTATGTGGCGTATAAGGACTACAACTGGATGATGGATTTTACGGAAGAGATGATTGAGAAAGTGGCATTGGATGTAAATGGAAGCACCGAGGTGATGGTAGGCGAACAAGCGATTTCGTTTAAACGTCCGTACAAACGCATTACCATGTTCGACGCCATTAAGGAACATACGGGGATCGACATCAGTGAAATGAATGAAGAGGATTTGAGAAATGTATGCAAGACCTTGCATATTGAGATTGAACCTTCGATGGGTAAAGGCAAGTTGATTGATGAAATTTTCGGAAATAAGTGCGAACACAATTATATACAACCCACCTTCATTACGGACTATCCGGTGGAGATGTCGCCCCTCACCAAAAAGCACCGCAGCAAAGAAGGATTAGTGGAGCGATTTGAGTTGTATGTAAACGGAAAAGAAATTGCCAACTCCTATTCGGAATTGAATGATCCGATTGATCAGCGTGAGCGATTTGAAGAACAAATGAAATTAGGTGAACGTGGAGATGATGAAGCAATGATTATTGATCATGACTTTCTTCGTGCTCTTGAATTTGGAATGCCACCTACTGCGGGATTGGGAATTGGAATTGATCGTTTAACGATGATGATGACCAACAATGCCTCGATTCAGGAAGTATTGTTCTTCCCACAGATGCGGCCGGAAAAACAGTAATTGAAAAAATAAAAATGGAAAAGGAGTAATGAAGATTACTCCTTTTTTTATTCGGCAATAACCAGGAAATAATTTTTCTTACCTCTTTGCAGGAGAAGGTATTTTCCGTTAATGAGATCATCCGTTTTAATGATTTGATCCGGATTGACTTTATCTTTATTCAGTGAAATGGAATTTTCATCGAGCGCGCGTTTTGCTTCGCCTTTCGATTTTAAAAATCCGGTTTTATCGGCCAACAAAGTTGCAAGGTCAATTCCGTTTTCGAGCTCCGATTTGGAAATTTTTCCTTGTGGAACTCCTTCGAAAACGGATAATAAATCTTCTTCACTTAATTTTCTCAGATGTTCGGAAGTGGATTTACCAAACAAAATATTAGACGCTTCTAATGCCGTTTCGTAGTCCTGCACGGAATGAACACGAATGGTGATATCCTTCGCTAATTCCTTTTGCAGTTTTCGTTCATGCGGAGCCGTGCGATGTTCAGCAATCAGTGCTTCGATTTCTTCCTGAGTTTTAACGGTAAAAATCCGGATATAATTTTCGGCATCCGAATCTGCAGCGTTTAACCAAAACTGGTAGAATTTATAAGCAGATGTTCTTTTTTTATCGAGCCACACATTTCCACCTTCCGTTTTACCAAATTTGGTTCCATCTGCTTTTTTAATTAATGGTGTAGTTAAAGCAAAAGCCTCTCCTCCATCCATCCGGCGAATTAATTCTGTACCTGTAGTAATATTTCCCCATTGATCCGAGCCACCCATTTGCAGACGGATTCCCTGATTTTTCCAGAGGTAATAAAAATCGTAACCCTGCACCAATTGGTAGGTGAATTCGGTGAATGACATTCCCTCTCGGTCATCTCCGGAAATTCGTTTTTTTACGGAGTCCTTCGCCATCATGTAATTAACCGTAATATGTTTCCCTACATCGCGGATAAACTCGAGGAATCCGAATTGTTTAAACCAATCGTAATTATTCACGATGGTGGCGGCATTATCACCTGTGAAATTGAGGAATTTTTCGAGCTGTGCCTTTTGGCAATTCAGGTTGTGCTGAAGCGTGTTTTCATCCAGCAAATTTCTCTCCTGCGATTTTCCGGACGGATCTCCCACCATTCCGGTAGCACCTCCTACCAGCGCCACAGGAATATGTCCGCAACGTTGAAAATGCAACAGGGTCATTACCTGTACAAGGTTTCCAACCCCAAGGGAATCGGCTGTTGGATCAAAACCTATATATGCTTTTACGGGTTTTCCGGAATTTAATAAGTCCTCCGTTCCCGGCATTATATCCTGGAGCATGCCTCTCCAGCGCAGTTCTTCGATGAAATTCTTCATGCTGCAAAGATAGAAATTGACTTGGACTGTAGCACATTCCATCATTCCCTGTACATTTACAGCATGATTCTAGTTACAGGCGGAACCGGATTATTGGGAAGTCATTTGTTGTTTGAGCTTTGCAAACAAGGATTCCGCGTTCGTGCCCTCTATCGAAATGAATCGAAAATAAAGACCATCCTTCCCCTGTTTAAGCATTATTCCCCGGAACAAGCAGAACAACTCTTCCAGCAAATTGAATGGATAAAAGGAGATATTGACGATATTTTTTCATTGGAGGATGCATTGGAAGGGATTGATAAAGTATATCACTGTGCCGCACTGGTAAGTTTTGATGCCGCAGACCGCGCAGAGCTGATCCGCATCAATGAAAAAGGGACCGCCAACGTAGTGAACGCTTGTCTCGACGCCAACATCTCCAAACTTTGCCACGTCAGTTCTACCGCTGCCATTGGAAGAAGCAAAGATGATTCGCTAATTCATGAAAAAACACAATGGAAAAATGCTCCTGAAAATACCTGGTATGCCATTAGTAAATACAATGCAGAGCGTGAAGTGTGGAGAGGAATTGAAGAAGGCTTACCTGCAGTAATTGTTAATCCAAGTGTAATTTTAGGTCCCGGCGACTGGAACTCTTCCAGCACTTCCATGTTCAGAAACGGAAGTAAGGGAATGATGTTTTACACGGATGGAGGAAATGCATTTGTAGATGCCCGCGATGTAGCCATCATTATGGTGAAATTGATGGAAAGTCCCCTTACCGAAGAACGATTTTTATGTGTTGCAGAAAACAGAAGTTTTCGATCGTTGTTTGATGAAATTGCACAGGCATGGGGGAAAAAGAAATCCCGGTACAGAGCAGGAAAATTTTTATCAGGTTTAGCATGGAGAATGGATAAATTCATTTCCTTTTTTCTGCGCAAAAAAGCTTTACTTACGAAAGAAACCGCAAGAGCAGCACGACGGACATACCGCTACGATAACAGTAAAATTAAGCAGGCTTTAAATTTTGAATTTCGTTCAATCAAGGAAACGATTGAAAACGCGCACAACTATTTTTCAAAGCAGAAAAACTAGTGTTATTTCTTGGGACATTTCCCGCAACGCTTTCCCTTTTTATAATTTTTACAGCATTTGCTTTTCTTTTTGCTCTCATTAAAAAGCAATTCAAGCGGACAAACCGCTTCGCTGTCGTTAGGCGCTATGAATGGGATTTTCATGGTGCTAATTACGACTAGTTAAACAAAAAACACAATACCTAAAATCAGGTATTTATTACCAACTGAGGAAAGTCAGTAGGTTGATTTTGAGTCGACTGAAAACCAAAAAAAATGTCCGCCGGAGCGGACATCCAAAACCCTGGGGTTTTGATCTGAGATGAAGGGGTTTTGGTTGATTTATTCGTTCGATAGAAACTCCATCACTTTTGCAGCAAATTCTTTGGCTTTGGATAAATCGGCTTTATTGTCGTATACAGAAATACGGTACTGAACATTTAAATCACCAATAAATGTCTCACCATGGATCATATTAAAATCCTTTTTACCTAAACTTTCACTCATGCCTTTTATCACTTTAGAGTAAAACACCTGACCATTGACGTTATCTTCTTTAAAGTCCTCGTACTTGGTCGTTTCGCCTTTGTATTTCATGGTGTAGTCCTGGAATTCCTGAAGCGATTTATGTTCAAGTTCCTGACGTTGATTTCCGGAACGTGAAAGGCTGGAAGAAGTGATGTTTAATTTATCAAATCCCACAGCGGCAGGATCGGCAGTCCATGTTCTGCGTATATCCTGATTATCGGCATTGTCATTTTTAGAATCAACGGTTAAGGTATAACCTTCGATTGTAAAATTATCCAATTTTGCAGATAACCAATTGTAGTCTTTAACTACTTCTTTGGGTTCTTCAAATACCGGTTCTTCTGCTTTTTTTTCAGTTTCAGCAGTTGTAGTTTCTTTTTTTTCTTCAGTATTTCCTCCACATGCGGTGAATAAAATAGCCGTAAAAAGTGCGATTGGGTAAATTGTTTTTTTCATTTTTTCTGAGTTTTTATTTTTCATTGATTGTCCATTGAAACGATTTTTCAACCGCCATATAAACACGACGGGAAAACATTTTTTTGTCGCTGGTTTTTCCATTCATCGGTGTGTCGATAACCAGTATTCTATTGTGATAGGCAATAAGCTTCAGGTATTCAACCGATCCTCCTCCGTAATTCAATTGGATAAAAGGAAGAGTGTTTACGCGTTTAAACTGATACACCGGTTGCATGGAATAAACTTCCTTAAACATGGTGTGGGTTAATGTTCCATTTGCATAAATAAAATTCTGAACGGTGTCCATTGTGCCAAGTCGAAACAATTCATATTGCATAGGTTCTTCATTGTATCTAACAGTGAAATGCTTATCGACATACAAATACCCGCCAAGATCGATCCAGTCATATTTCCTTAACGTATCCTGAAAATGATCATCGATCTTACCTTGCTTCATTTTAAGCAAAGAGTCCTTCGAAATCATTTTTTTCTGATGCAATTCTCTGACTAGTTTGTACCATCCATCTGCAGGTTGATGTTTCGTTGCAACTTGTGCTGATGCCGGTACAAACCAACTCAGAAAAAGCAATAATGCGATTGTGCTTTTCATATTCAGAACGGTTTAATGAATCCGTAATCCATATAGCGGATTTGTGGTGCGCAATAAGCTCCGTTCCCTTTATAGGGTTTAAAAACGGTAATGTATTGCCACATCCAATAATTGCATCCGGGTTTTTCATAGATGGCAACTCCACCTTTAGCCTGTTCGGTGATGTAACCGTAATCGTCTTTATAAACCTGAAAGGATTGAACGTTATAAAAGCATTTCAAAATTTTCAGACTAACTCCCGATTCAATTTGTTTATTAAAGGTGGCATCGGCATATGGATAATCTGATTTCACCCAACCATTATTTTCTGCCTCCGCGGTTAATTTTTCTTTACGCTTTGCGAATGCCTCATCAAATCCTTTTAAGAGTAATTCGGAATTGCCTTTTACTCCAAAGGATGCGTATGCTTTTTCGATATTTGCCACGAGGTATGGTTTAATTTCGTCGATACTACCGCACATTACAAAATCTTCAGCTCGTTTTCCATTCGCTAATGCGAATTGCTGATCGGTGTTTGAATTGGTGAGGTCGATGAAATAGCTATCCAGATTAAACCATCGCTTGGCGCGTTCAGAAATTACACCACCAACCAATACAGCGAAAACACTGTCGCTTTTTGAAGATACCAATCCAACAACCGAAGGATTGTATCTGAAATTTTTATTGATGGTAGAGGGTAGAGGAGCGAATTTTTTAACGACCTCTTTTAAATCTGCATAATCTTTTTTTGCCTGCTCAATATAATCGAGCGGAACGGAGTAATAAAGTTTACCGGAAGGATTACACTGATCGCAAATTAAGCGTGCCAAATCATCAATAGTGTTATTTGGACGCCTGCATACTTTTTCTACTTCGGTATAAAATTCCTTATAGGGCCATGGTTCCAATAACCATTTATCTTCTATGCCTTGGCGACCCTGTTGCTGATGCATGGGATCTGAAATTTCAACCAGACACATTCCATTTTTATAACCGGTTACAGTACCTTCCGGAAATCCCTGCGCAAGATAAACGACTTTATCGCCTGCCTTGTATTTTGTAGCAGCGGTAGTGGAAGAGTTACCCGAATTTTGAACAGATCCCATTGCGCGGACCTCTTCTTTTTTCGCCCAGGAATCATAAGCGGCAGAGTAACCATCCCAATGCACAAAATAGCGTTCGCCATCAACTTTTAGCACGGTGGCTTTATACCATTTCCCCTGGTATAAAACTTCTACCCGATCATTCACCTGAAAGGTGCTCTGGGCCCACAGCATGCTACTGAGCATTACTGCAGTTATCAATAAAATAAATTTTTTCATCTCAGATCTTTTTAATGATTAGTCTTTCGTAAGAACCAATTCTCCGCCTTCACCTTTCATGGTCATTGATTTTTCATCTAATGCAGTTACGGTGTAAGTGAATCCATCCGGATTAGTAATGGTTGTTGCGTTATTATCCTTTAAGGTTAACTGATCACCATTCATGGTGAAAGGACCAAATCCACCTTCTCCCACATTAGCTGTTCCATTATCATTAAAACTAACTTTATTACCGAATGGCGCAGTACCGGTGCTTACAGTCCAGCAAGCTCTTCCCTTACCGGCAAGTTTTTCTTTTGTAAGTTCAACTTTTGCGGCAGCAGTTTCAGATTTAGCTCCGTCTTTCGATTCTTCGGATGCTCCACCGCAGGAATAAAGTAAGCTGGCTGCAAAAATGGATACAAGGGCAAGTGTCTTTTTCATAATTTTTCGTTTTAAGTTTTTAATTGTTTACCGTCCAAAGATTCAATCTTTCAGGTTGCCCTTTCTTGTATTTTAAGGAACCCGGCGTATTCGGGAAGGAACGTGTGGGATTTGGGAACGAACGCAAAGGCTTCATTTCGAGCAAACTATTTGAAATAAAGGCGGAAATACCTACTTTCAAGTATTATCTCTCGTCCATGAAGCGTTTCAACACCCTTATTACATTATTTCTTATCGTATGTACCTCAAAGCTGTTTGCACAATCGGAGAAGGAGCTACAAAAAATCAGTGAATACGATAGTATCGCCTTTCATTTTGAAAACATTCCGAATTATGATTCGGCCATTGTCTATTACAAAAAGGAACTTGAGATTTATAAGCAAAAAACGATAAGGAAATTGGTCGCACTTATTTAAAAATTGGACGCATGCTTTCTGAAAAAGGAGAGATTGCAGAAGCTTCGGATGTTTTTTTTAAAGTTTTAACCTATGCGGAAAAATCAAACGATACCATTCGCATTGCTATTGCACATACGCGAATTGGACGATGTTATGAATTTTTAGAACAGCCTGACAAAGCCATTGAGCAATACAGAAAAGGTTTAGAGATCTCCGAAAAATTTTCGATCCATAAACAAATGATTGCGCTTTACGGAACATTAGGAAATATGTATCTGCAGCAAGGCAAAACCGATGAATGTAAAACATTGGTTTTACGCGCCGATTCAGTGGCAAAAATTCTGAATAATCCTTATTTCACTTATGGCTCGAATAATTTAGCGGGACTATATTACCTGGCCATTGAAGATTATTTACAAGCGGAAAAATACATGAAGTTAGCACTGGATTATAATCTGGAGAAAAATCCAAATACCAGTCACACCGCAGGAACCTATTTTAATCTGGGCGATATCTATGCACGACAGAAAAAAACGAGTCAGGCCATCAGCAGTTATGAAAAAGCCTACGCCATTTTTAGTCAGCAAAACGAGAAAAAGAACATGATGGATCTCGCCAATAATTTATCGGAGTTGTATGCTACTATTGGTGACTATAAAAAAGCTTATGAATTCCGTAAAATGTATGATGCTTATTCCGACTCCATCATAAATATTGAATCGCAGATGGCCATAGCCGAATTGCAGACAAAATATGATGTAGAGAAAAAAGATGCACAATTAAAATTACTGGACAAGGAAAACAAATTGATTGCGCAAGAGAAAAAACTCAAAGAACAGAAAGCAAATGAAGCCGAAAGGAATTTTTATTACACTTTAGGAATTTCGATTTTGCTTCTTATCACGATTATCATTGTTATTTGGTTTTTTATTTCACGGCAAAAAATAAACAAGAAATTAAGCGAGCAAGAGATTCGTATTACACGCCTGCAAACACAAATGAATCCGCATTTAATTTTTAATGCATTGGTATCTATCCAGGAAATGATTTTAGCCGGCGATAAAATGAAATCAGTGGATTCGGTATCAAAATTTTCGAAGTTGATGCGCAGCACCTTAAATCATTCAGATAAAGAATTTATTTCGCTCGATCAGGAAAAGGAATTTTTGGAAACCTACGCCTCCTTCGAAAACGACCGGAATCAGGGCTCCATTCAATTTACCATCTCTATAGAAGGGGCTTTGGAAAAAACGGTGCAATGGTCCCTCCTTTACTTGTTCAACCCTTGGTAGAAAATGCATATAAGCATGCCTTTAAAACTAGTATAGGGTATCCCTCCATATTAGTCGAAATGAAAAAAAATAATGAAGAGAAGTCCCTAGAGATTCATGTTTCTGATAATGGTTCCGGAATGAATGCAACCGCTTCGTCAGAATCCAAAGCATTAACGATTTTAAAAAACAGATTGACCATGATCTGGAGTAAATCGAAACAAAAAATAAATAAAGAATATTTTGAGGTCCGTAACTCCAATCCCGGAATCCACATTTTAATCCGTTTACCTTTTATTGAAGAATAAGTATGATACAGGCCATTATTGTTGATGATGAATCGTCGTGCAGAAACGTATTATCTGCTTTATTGCAAAGCATCGCTCCACAAGTTAAAATTATAGGAACTGCTCAAAACGTAAATGAAGCTGTAATTCTAATTGATGAATTGAAACCTGAGTTGGTTATTCTTGATGTTGAACTTGGCGATGAATTGAGTTTTAAAATTTTCGAAAAAGTAAGTTATCGTCAGTTTTACTCCATCATCACCAGTGCGCATGAAAAATATGCCATTCGCGCATTTAAAGCCAGTTGTCTGGAATATCTCCTCAAACCGGTCGACAGTACAGAATTAGCACAAGCCATTGTAAAGTTTGAACGTCAGCGGCAAATCACGTTTAATCAAAAGAAAATCGAATTGTTGCTGGAGAATATCGGTTCGGCGGGAAATGCGATTCAAAAAATTGCTATTCCTTGTCACGATGGTTATGCCTTCGTAAACGTTGCCGACATTATCTATTGTGAAGCGGATGCCAAATACACTAAAATTTATACGAGAAATAACGAGCATATATTATCCTCTAAAAATCTTGGTGAATTTGAAGAACTGCTCGACTACAATCCTTTTTTTCGTTGTCATAAATCCTACATCATCAACATCAACTTCGTAAAGAAATTTTTGAGGTCAGACTCCTTGGTAGAGATGAGTAATGGAACACGGATAGATGTTGCCACCCGTAAAAAAGACGATTTTCTGAAATTATTTGAGAAGCTTTAATGTTCCTGAAGAATCGATAATAAATCGTCGGCACCTTTAAAGGGACGAATACTGGTCATTTCGAAACTCATGCTTACCGGACTTCTGTATTTCATTTGACGGAAATCGAGTTGCTTGTATTTTTTAGAACTAAACACGGCAACATAATTCCCCGGCAACACAGCAAACAATTTTGCCCCCGGATCAGGAATTAATACGACATTATTCCATTTTTCATAAGGGAATTTCACCAAACTACGATTGGAAGAACTCACGTAACACACTTCCTGATTCTGCAAAATACCGGCATCGCGGTCGAATTTGAAATCGGCATGAACGGAAACGGCATTTTCATCATTCAGGAAACGATCGTAATTATAAATCCCAAATTGATTAATCTCCATTGTGCGGTAAACATCTGCCAATTCATTCATGCGTTTTTCATCCGCTTTAACTTTTGCCAATGTTTCTTCATATTTACTTTTCCACTGAGAAGCAGAAAATGCGAATAAAGATTTAAGCGACATCACCGCTTCAATTTTGCCTTTGTAAAAATGTCCGGCTTTATCATCAATTACAATCTCATATACATTTCCATAAACCTGCGTCAGTACACTTTCCGCTTTGCCTGCCCAATCGGGAAATGGAACCCCCGTTAAATTTTTCCATACCAGCATAGAAGCCAGGTATTTTTTTCCTTCGAAAGTGATGCTTTGATAATTGTAAATATTACTCCAATTGAGACCATAATCTTTAATCCTGGATTTTGTTCCCGCGTCGTTTCTGTTTTTATTGATTAGGGAATAATTATCATTCATCATCACATCCAGCGCCGCCATGTAATTGAACGAAAAATATTCGGGTCCCAATGGAATTTTTAAAGCAGAACCATATTTCTTTTTCTTTAGTTTTTCCTTCTCCGGGTTAGGAGCACCGCCCTCATCACCCATGTAATGCCAGTTTCTGGTCCCTTGTTCATCTAAATAGAAAAAATGATAATCATTGCCCCCAACCATCGATGCTAATTGAACTGAAATGGTTTTACCACTATCCACATAAACTGTATTCCCGTTTTGTTCTGCTCTGAGTTCAAACATCCCTGCGGTTTCAAATCGTTTTAAAATTCCGGCGGCATCATAGTCCATCGGAATCCCTGCACAATACACCGAAGCGGCATCGTGAAATTCACGGTAGTGAAACGTAACTTTTCCTTTGATGGGTCTGCGCAAACTATCTACCAATACGTTGGCGGGGACAATTATTTTTGATCCCTTGCTGCCTTCAACAAACAACTCTGCGCCGGTCTCAGCTACCAGTTCCAACTTTTGCAATGGTGGATTAAATTCGGGAACAGGAGATTTTACCAGTGGCGGCAAAACTGCAATGGAATCCTTTTTGGGGACTTCATTTTTTACCACTACCTCTTCTTGCGAGCAGGAAGCAATAAAAACAGAAAGCAATACAATAGTTAACACGTTCCATTTCATAGCAGAAAAATAATCATTGTTAAGGATTAGAAATGGTGAGTCGCTGAAAATAATCCACAGCTACATCTGAATAAGCATATTGGTCCTGAGCAGAAAATTTGGTTCCGTAAGGGAAGGAAGGGAAAAAAATCAGTTTTTGAATTTCATCCTTGCTTAAATGTAATCCCGCATTATACACGGTGGCGATAAACCGCAGTTTATCTTCATCACTGCTCCATTTTTCCGTTGCGAACTTTTTTAAAGCGCAATCGAAAAAACACGATAAATAAACGAATTGCCAGGCTTGATCTTTCATACGATCAATGCGCGTTTTCCGGAAGGATGATCCGCTCCCGTTCAGGACCAGGAACCCGTACTCCTCCTTGAGTGACTCCTCAGATGAAACGAACCCCTCCAGCGTTTCCACAAACGATGGTTTCATCTGAAAATGACCGATTGAGAAATCGGCTGCCTTGCTACCTCCTTCAACATAAAGCCACTCCAACGTACCGGTTTCCAACAAATCGCTGAATTGCGAGTAGCGGATCAATTCCGGAAAAACTATGCCTTTCAAAAAACGCGGATCGTTACCGAACCGTTTTGAGACCATTTCAAAATACGTGCCGTTTGTTTT
Organism: Flavobacteriales bacterium; assembly: GCA_019694795.1. Classification (NCBI taxonomy): domain Bacteria; kingdom Pseudomonadati; phylum Bacteroidota; class Flavobacteriia; order Flavobacteriales; species Flavobacteriales bacterium. Next base: position 28,738 of record JAIBBF010000013.1, read on the forward strand.
CATGAATTCCTGCGCCCGGGTATAATCTTTGCCAAAAACCGATGGGAAATCGGGACTTTTGCCACTGAACATACAGAGTATTAAGAGCCAGGTTTTCATGCCAACGAGAACGAATGTTGAAGGTATAACGGAATCGGGAATTGAAGGTTACAACACATTCGTGAAGGATTTAACAAGGAGAAAGAATGTTTTTTCGAAAGGCAATGTTACAAATGTTTATTTTGTAAAAAAGTAGTTATGGAAAAGAAAAGTGGTCAATGCTCAATTTCCGGGAAATTTTATCCTCTGGACCAACTTATTCCCGGCAAGGATATCCGTAATTCAATTTTTGAAATAATTAAATCGGATCATCCCAACTTCACAGATGAATCGCTGATCTCGCTAGATCTTCTCAATGAATACCGGAGAAAATACCTGGAAAAACTTGTGCGTGATGAAGTCGGAGAAATATCTCATTTGGAACGCGATGTATTGGAAAACATCAACAATGATGAAATCATCAGTAAAAATCTGGATGATGAAATAAAAGGAGATTTATCCATTTCACAAATCCTTGCCGATAAAATTGCAAGCTTTGGCGGGAGCTGGACATTTATCATTTTCTTTTTTTCGTTCCTCTTTGCATGGATGCTGATTAACATTTTTGTTTTCGTACAAAAACCATTTGACCCCTATCCATTTATTCTTCTGAATTTGATTTTATCCTGCTTAGCCGCAATTCAGGCGCCGATTATTATGATGAGTCAAAACCGAAAAGAAGAAAAAGACCGAATGCGTTCTATTCACGATTACAAAGTAAATCTGAAAGCGGAACTGGAAATAAGAATGCTACATGAAAAAGTAGATCATTTACTGGCAACGCAAAATCAGCGTTTATTAGAAATACAACAAATACAGGCCGACTTCATGGAAGATATCATGAAGCGTATGAATAAATAATTTACAGCGACCGAATAAAATTCAACACATCCTCTCGTTGGGAAAGCGTAAGCTGTTTAAATTTTGTGTTCGACAATTGTGCCTCTCCTCCATGCCACAATATGGCCTCTTCAATGGATCGTGCTCTTCCATCATGCAATAAGCGTGAATGACCATTAACTATTTCGATTAATCCGATTCCCCATAAGGGCTGCGTTCTCCATTCTGATCCTGAAGCTAAAAAATCGTTTCTTCCATCTGCAAGTCCCGGCCCCATATCATGCAGTAACAGATCGGAATATGGATGAATTTTTTGCAAGGATAAAACTGGTATATCAACAGAAATTCCTGTTGTAAAATTCATTCTGTGACAATCTTCGCATCCAATCTGTACAAATAAATTTTTACCTCTTAAAACAGATTGATCACTCCAGTTTCTTCGGGCAGGGACCGCGAGACTTCTGCAATACAAAACAACTTTATTCAAATCCAAATCATCAATCTCGGGTGTTCCCCCATTGGGAGCAGCTGCACAATCGATTTCTGCAGAAGTACAATTTTCATTGATAAATAATGAAGTGGTAATCCCCATATCTCCTAAAAATGCCCCTGCGGTTTGCTGAAATAAATCCGGTTGATTAGCCTTCCATCCAAATCTTCCTAATTCAGATTGCAGTGTTCTGTAATTCCATACATAATTTGCTTTCCCTGAAATTCCATTTCCATCCACATCTGTTTCATCTGCACGTTCAAGTATTTGTGATTCCGGAATAATTTCCAGAAGTCCTAATCCAATCATTTGTTGTGCTACGCGTGGCGAATAACGAATGGCAGGATCGGGATTTCCATATTTCCATTGTGAAAATTGGTAATCGGGTTGCAAAAGTTGATAGACTGTTCCATCCGGATAATTTCCATTTACCAATAGTTCATTAATGGAAATCGTTACTTCCGGATCTACTCCCAATATGGCCTGATCCTGTAATTGTCCGCCATAATTATTTTCAGGAACTGGTTCATTATGTAATCCAATACCTGAGATACTTGTCCGCACTAAAAATCCAGTTCCGAATTCACCAGGTGATGGTGGCCGTCCTCTTCCATCACGAAAGTGACAACCTGCACATGATCTGGAATTAAACAATGGTCCTAATCCATCCCTTGCTGTTGTAATTGAAGGTGCAGTAACCCAATTCTGATTGAAAAAAGAATTTCCCGTAAAGAAGTCAAGTCCCTGCTGTGTCGATAAACCGGGAATTTGGTGTCCGAATGCATTGGGTGTATCATCGTAAACGGTAAGTTCACCTCCTGATTTTTCTTCACCCTCTTCTGCATATAATAAATCGTCTTCCAATGAAGGATCTTTTCTGCATGAGGTCCAAACAAAAATTGAACAGGAAAATAATGCCAGAAGAAAATACTTCATTACAATACAATTGTATAACCCATAGATGAAGCAACATCAATAATTAAATCTGCCTGCGATTGAAGATGCAAAACAGCGTCTAATACAATTTGTCGTTCTGCAGGAATAATGATTGCTTGATCAAAAGGTACATAAATGGAATTGCATTTGTTATCTGCATCATTGAGCGATTGAATCAACTGTGCATTAAGTGAAGTTGAAAACAATTCTGCTAACTGACTGATGGAGGATCCGGAGACAATTGTTCCATCTACTCGCTGATAGGTTCCGGTATAGACATTATGAATACCTTTTGCATTTAAAATAATATCGCGATGAGTATTATCGCTAAAGCAAGAGTGTTCGTCCTCCTGATCCATATTATCATAAGCAACATACATTCGTTCTCCCGACAATTCTGCTCCGGATAAAACAGCCATTCCCACCATCATTTTACGAATAGCATCGTCGTTGGAATAGGACAAAAATTCCTGACGGTAATTTCCCTGCAAAGAAGGATCCCATTCATTTTTCAATTCATTTAAAAATGCAAGCAGCAAATCGGAAGCAATCGATAAGTACAACACTCTCCGGTCCTGATTAGAAGCTGTTCCTCCTACCGTCAGGTAATCGGTATAGGGACGTTGTCCGCAATTATTTGCTGAAGTATCCTGACCCCATAATAAAAACTCAATGGCATGATATCCCAATGCAACATTTTCTTCAGCTCCGCTTAAATTTAATTGTAGCAATAAAGAAGCAGTGATAGTTGGAAATGTAACCGGATCATTAATAATTCCTGCATTTAAATCGCCCGACACATAATCGATATACGCTTCATCCAATGGCCAGGAATTTAAAAAAGGTTCAGGACCATCTCCATCATCAATTGCTCCACCGTAAAAACGATACACTTCAGATTGACCATAAGGCTCCCGCGCATCACGCCAGGCTTGACGGGCATCGTCGAGATTTTGTTGCGAAGGAGCTGCTATAAAAGCATCAATTTTCTGATCGAGAATTACCGCCGTTAAATAACAATCTTCGTAATTGGCAAAAACAATGTTTGCATAACTTGTTACGATACTTTCTTTTAATGCAGCGTTAGGATCGGCAGAGTTTTCAGGTTCCGGGTCCTCCTTTTTACAAGAGGAAAAAACGGAAACAACTAGGATGGAAATAAATAAATAGTTTTTCATCATGTGGTTTTTGGTTATGCAAAAAACCACATGATGAAATAAATTTACAATACCCGAAAAAAGGTATTTTTTAACTAAACTTTTAGTTCTCGCCGGTATTCAATATCATCGGCGATGTAGATCCGTTGGTAACAATCACTTTTGCATTGGGAGATGTGCTTAAATTTTTAAGCATTTCAATTTGATTGTACTGGATCAACATAGGAGTTAAAGAAGAATTGATAATAGTTTGTGCCTGTTTAATTGCTTCGGCTTCTATGATCATTCGTTCTGCTTCTTTCTTTTGTTTTTGTATGACAAATTCCATTCGCAATGCTTCTTGCTCTGCCGTTGTTTTATCTTCAATTGCTTTAACCATTTGTGCAGGAAGTAAAATATCTTTTAATAAAACTGCATCAATAACAATTCCATATTTACCGATGTGTGCACTTAATTCCTGAGCAATAGCATTTTCAATTTTATTTCGTTCTGTAGCATACAATTCTTTTGCATAATATTTAGAACTTATTTCACGTGCAGTAGCGCGAAAATTACTCAACACAGCTACTTCTTCATAGTTTGTTCCAAATTGAACGTAAATCCTTTTGGCTGAATCGGGATTTACATGGTACAATAAACTGATCTCTGCATTTACACTTAATCCCTCTTTAGTAGGTAATGGAAGATTATTATAAACCTCAACCGTTCGTATGTTAATCTTAATTAAGCGGGATGTAAAAGGATTAAACCATACCACCCCACTTTCGATGGGTTTACCTTTGATGCGACCTAAGCGTTGTTTAAAGCCGATTTCACCGGGACGAACAATGGCACAGGAGGAAATAAGTATTATAGCTGATGCCAGCAAAATAACGAATTTGAATGATAGCGTTTTCATAATGAAAGGATTTTAATTCCCCCATTGCCAGCCTATCCAATTTAAACCGAAAAAACCAAAGGGGATTGATTTTAACTTTTCATTAATAAAAAACCCCGGATGAATTAACACCCGGGGCCTCTCTCTATTCACCAAACGCTTCAGAACTTTAAATACCGAATGATTTTAAAGGTTCCTCCACTTGCTTGTATGCTTACTAAATAAACACCGGCCGACCACTTGCTGCAGTCCACATTTGCACTTATTCCCGTCATAGAAAAATCATGTACGATTTCTCCGGTGGCAGAATAAACCTTCACCATTTTGGTGCCGGGTGTGTTTGAATTGATCGTAAACATTTCCGAAGAAGGATTCGGAAAAAGATCCACGATTAATTCTTCCTGTTCATCGATTCCTGTTGTTGTTGCGATATTGATGTCATCAATAAACAGATTGTTGGAATAGGCACTGCTTACATATTCAAATTTGAAACGAATATCCGGCTGTGCCAGAGATGCAGAAATGTTCACGGCTTCATAGGCCCAGTCAGTTGCGGAAACCGGGACATAGCTTGAACCTCCTGCACCCTGACTAGTAGCCAGCGCCAATCCTGTTATTGTTTTTCTCAATATCCAGGTTTGACCACAATCGGTTGATGAATATATTTTAAGTGTTTCAGTAATATCATCTGCATTCATTGCATTGGTAGAAGAAGCATATCTAAAATTCAGGGTTGATCCTTGCACAGCAGTTAGATTAAAAGATGGCGTAATTAACTCATCAATGTCTTTTGCACCATCATCAAATGGATTGGTAATGATGCTTGCGTTATTCAACATAATGCAATAATCGCCGGTATACCCTGCGCCATGATACAATTGAAAATAGGTTTCGTTATTATCGCGGTTACGCACTATCCATTTTTCTGCGAAGGGTAAATACCATTCGAAACTTTCCCAATAAGGTGTACCGTAATCGGCAAGGCCATTGGAAACATAAATAGAATTTGTAATGGTACGCGAATCTGTTCCTTCTGCATTGTTAACCGTTAAAGAAACAGTTTTCCATCCCGGAGTTCCGAAGGAAACAGTAGGATCCTGTACAGTAGAAGTTGCAGGATTTCCATCCTGGAATGTCCATTGCCATGAAGTAGAAGCTCCATTGACTGTGTTATCGTAAAAAACAATATTCTCATTCAGACATACTGTTGGTTTGGCAGGATAAAAATCGGCCTTAGGAGCACAACTTAATTCTGTTCCCGGTTCAACACCTGTAGCAATCAGATTTGCAGTTGTCCAAAGATTACTGCGGTCTGCCGTATTATCAATTAAAGCAGCGCGCATACGATCTACTTGTCCTTGCGTAAACATCACACTGCAATAGGAATAATCCATATAATTCTGCACGTTTTCATAGATGCCCGGAATACAAACGTTACCATTCAGATTGCAGGTTGTCCAGCCTTTTGTAATTGGTGTATCATCCACCAAATCATCACCACAAATCACTCCCGGATCATTATTATTTCCCCATGGATGTTGCAGGTTTAACCAGTGCCCCACCTCATGAGTCAGCGCCCGCGATGTTCCCACATTGGAAGTTCCAATGCTACCCACATAATTGTGAAGAATAATTACGCCATCAACAAAAGCCATAAAGCCACCGGAAACGGATGAAGGATAATAAGCATAACCTGCTACTCCGTTTTCCATTTGTGCCACTACCCAAACATTTAAATATTTGTTGCGTGGCCATGCATGAAGTTTTGATCCGTCATCTCCAACATAAGTCTCAGTTGAATAAATACGTTCTATTCCATTGGTGCAATTTCCCAGCGGATCGATGGTTGCCAAACGAAATTCAATTCCTGCATCTGCACAAAGTGTATCAAATCCATGAACAATTGCAGCGGTATCTGCATTCAGTTTGCGGTAATCGCGATTTAAAATATTTACGGCATCGATGACCTGTGCATCCGAAATGTTTTCTGCACCATTCTGGTGAATGATATGAAACACTACCGGAATGGTGTAGATCTGCTGATTAGCTCGGTTGATTTTTTGCTGATTGATGAGCTGATTAGTAATCAATTCATGATCTGCCTCCTGTTGCAGGATCTCAGGATGATTATGGATCAGTTCTCTGCGTTTTGCATCTGAACCGCAAGGGAGATGTTGTGCCATTGCAAAAAAAGCATTGAACGACACCACAAGGGTGATAAAAATCCGTTTCATAAAACTGAAATTAAATTGTAAGAGATAAAATACAGTTCCGGATTTTTCCGGAACTGCATAGCATTAATAATTTCTTGGTCAGAAATTCGCGCGAAGTGTCATAGTGAAATTGCGGCCAGGCGCAGAAATTCCACTTGCAAATACCCGATAATTCAGATCAGTGATATTTTCTATTCCTCCCTGAACTCGTAAATATTTGTTGATTTGATACGAAGCGCGAACATTAAGGGTACACCATGCGGGCATTCCGTCCGGTGCAGCCTGAGAGTAATTATCTTCTCCCACCAGGTTATAATCTTTAACCCTTTTCCATCCACTATACATGGTATAGAACTCTCCTCTGAATTTTTTCAAATTCAAAATAAAAGCTGTTCTTCCAAATACGGGAGGAATGTGGTCGAGCGGATAATCGGTAGTGTCTGTAATTACACGACCGTATGTATAATTTATAGCGCTGGTAATGCTGAAGTGTTCAGTAACGTCGGCTGCAAAATTAAAGCTGGTTCCATAAATGTAGCCTTTGTCTGAATTTTGTGCAGCAGTTACTAAACTTGGTGTTCCATTATACACAATTGAATCTGATCCGTTAAATGTAAATTTCTGAACGGTAATCAGATTGGTTAAATAGGTATAATATCCTGTAACACCTAAACGAACTTTTCCGTTGAACGATTTTTCAATGGTTAAATCGGCGTTATAAGTGTATTCTGGTTTTAAATCAGGATTAGGAACAATCAGCATACCCGGTGAACTGTCGAATACCTTTCCAACATCATCGATGTTCGGTGCGCGGAAACCGGTAGAACCTAATAGAGCGATTCTCCAATCTTGAGCAGGTTTCACAATTAAACCGAGGCTTCCTGTGAGTGCTGAATTTTTTTGCTGTACGTTGGTGTAAGGAAAATGCATGAGGGATGTATCTGAAAAGTTTGCATCCAAACTTACATTCGAGAAACGAAGTCCATCAGTTAGAATCAACTTATCGTTGATCTCCCAACTGTGGGTTACATAGATTGCAGAATACATCATTGAATTATCGCCATCGGGATAACGGGAAGCGGAGGGTGATTCAAGTTCAGTTACAATATTGCGCGAATATCCGTTCGATTTTACCGTATTGTAACTCACCTCGGCACCATATCTGATTTCATGTTTTTTTACCTCTTTCATCATATCAACATTGAGGCTGATCACGTTTACATTTTCTTCCTGAAATTTTTTGTTGTTGTTGTTAAAGCGTCGGCTAATGCGACTTTCAGCAATATCCTGGAAAGAAAGTGAAACATTGAGTTGATCATACACTTTTGTTTTTTTGGTGTACAAACCCTGGTAGGCAGTCAGCAACATGGTTTCGGGACCATAATACCATTCAGCAAACTTTAAAATTCCGCCACTGTATTCCTGAAGACGATCATAACGGTTTACATTTCCGGTATTGGTGTACTGAATGTTGAGTTGATGTAATTGATGCTCGTTTGGTTTAAATCCGATTTTACTAATGACGTTATATTGTTTATAACCGGATTGCACCTGAACATTCGGATCATTATTGACAAACATTGAATCTTTGTTATTGATTCGTTCTGCATAATTCATGCGCTTCCATAAATCTCCATTGCGTGGATCGCGAAGATTTCCTTGTCTCAAATCGCCAAAATCGGAATAGGTGCCCGTGAGCATAAATGCCCATTTATTATTGGCAACATTAAATGAAAAATTTCCTGTTTTTTCGGTATTCACGGTAGAGAAACGTGTAAATGCACTTCCGGTAACCAGACTTTTTTCATCGGTAGAAAACTGGAGTTTTCGTGTATGAAAATGCATTACTCCGCCAAGCGCATCGCTACCATATACCGTAGATGCAGGTCCGTAAACCACCTCAACACGATCCAGCATGTTATTGTCTAAACGAATTACATTCTGAAGATGTCCCGCGCGGTAAATGGCATTGTTCATTCGAATTCCATCTACCACAATCAACACTTTATTTGCTTCGAATCCGCGAAGGATTGGAGACCCGCCACCGAGTTGACTTTTCTGAAGAAACACATTTCCGGTTTGTGTAAGTGCATCACCTGAATTTTGAGCATTCATGAATTCAAGTTGACGCGCATTTAACACATCAATTTGTTGTGCAACATCTTCGCGTTTTTCAGTGAATTTAGAAGACGAAACAACTACTTCATCGAGGCGGACTTCAATCGTACTCATATAAACCACTCCTCCTGCAGGAATTACTTGCGCAGGATTAATGAGTTGAGGACGAAAATCTGGATGAAAAAGCACCAACGATTCCGGTGCCGGAGATGGAAGGTTTACCTGACCTTTTGCATTGGTCATTTCTTTATACGTCCCTTTTGGATCAGACACTTCTACACCACGCAAGGGTTGCAGCGATGTGATATCGATGATAGTAAGTGTTTGAGCGCTCATGGAAAAGGACGATACCATGAACACCAAAAGTGTAAACAGATTTTTCATTTTTAAATTTTGGATTTAATCAATAGAGAGACATCCCACCAAAGGCAGGCAACAAAATTCAGCGTTCTCAGATTAAATCTCGGGAGGGGAAAAAACTCCGTTTAAAAAACCAACACCTGTAGAAACGGGAATGTCGGCAAGACATGTTGGTTCATTGGAAGGATAAAAAAGAATGGTTTCGGTTTGTTCACTGTACCATTTCAGATCCAGTAGCTTTTTAAATTCAAATCGTTTTTCGAAATCCTGATCCAGTCGTTTGAGTAAATCTCTTTTCCAATCGGATTCGGCATGGTCTTTTACACAAGCATAGGCCTTGCCTTCAGTGCGGACCACATCATACATTTCGCCCTGAAAATAGACCTCATGATCATTTTCCCAATAAGAAGAGGGATCTTTCTGAATTTCCTCCATGGAAATATAAGTGAGTTCAGATGCTTTCAGATTGTGAAGAATTTTCTCCTTCATCTCGTGGCGAATGACCAGTCGTTTTGCCAATAGAAAATATGGCTCTCCGATAGACAGCCATAACACCACCCCGCATAAGAGAAGAGCGGGGATCAGCGACAAGGATCGATATTTGCGAATAACGAACACCAAAACCAAAAATACGTGTTTTTTCCTTATCCTGATCCCCACCCTTAGGTTGAGGCATTTTTTTCAGGGTAAACGGCTAAATGCTAACCTGATACTGAAGCACCAGCATGTTTTTCCTTTCTTTTAATGTATAGGTATTGGCGTTAAAAACAGGACGATTTTGTAAGCCTAAACTTAATTTTTGAGCATGACCTTTAATCAGCCAGTTGATTCCCCCGTCAAGAACAACAGAGGGATCATCTAATTTATTGAATTGACTGTATTGCATCGAAGCATAAGGCATTAATGTTCCTGACTTCTTCAGTAAATCCTGTTTCATCAGATAGCCTAACTGCACATAAATAGTTGTTCCTGTTCCCATCATTGGAAAAGCGGATCCTGTTCCATTAAAGGAAGCATTAGCATTGGTGCTCTGACCCGGATTCATTACTCCATTATTGCGAACATAATTAGGTCCGTAATCCATGGAAAAAAATCCGGCATAAGCAGAAATCGCATTTCCTTTTTCTTTATTCAATGGCATATCTAAAAATGCAGCAACCGACCAATGGAACATATCATGAAAGCTGGTATCCACTCCATCGCTTGTCCAGGTAGCCGCCTGCTGATAAATAGCACCTGCTTCGAGATTAAGCACTTTCTTTTTTCCAAGATAGGTTCCCGTCATATACGGTGTAGTATTCGGTTCTTTATCGAAAAAATTCCAAATGAATAATCCCTGGTATTGTTTATGGTGACCCATACTCGCAAATGTTGCATCTGCATTTATTGGCGGTATGCTTGCACCAGAAGTGGTGATGGGAAAAGGATCCGTTAATGCAATTCGATAATCCAACCGACCTAATTGTCCACGTGCATACAGCGATAATTTTCGTGAAAATTCATCCGTTTGATCTACGGTAGCTTGTGCAAATACCGGAACATCGAGCGTCATTATCGTTCCAATACTTGGCTGTGAAAAACGCGATAATCCATTGGTGATCGTTAATCCCGCTCCGATTTTTAAATAGTTCTGTCCGGCAAAAACATGGTATTCTGCCAATGCATCATGAAAGAATGCCTGAAGTTTTCTGTTTCCTGAATTCGCCGATAAATAATTGAAATTATTCATGCCGAATTGCGTGTAGAAAAAAAGATGATCGGTTAGTTGTCCGAACAACTGCATTCGGGTTCTCCTTAATCCGATATCAAATGTTTCATCTGTTGGTTCTCCCAACACCATGGTACCGGGATTACTCTGATTATATCTCAGCCAGGCCTGGTTTAAAAAGGTGGCTTTGATGTAATATTTTCCGTCTTCAGAAAAATTCTTTTTTAATTCAGGTATCTGCGCCATCACCCCGTGGGTGAATTGAACAGTGCTTATTAACAGAATAAAAAATAATTTTTTTGTTTTCATCTTCAGGTATGTGATACTTTTTTTCGTGCTGCTGCCGGATGCGATGAGAATGGATTAAAATTTTCCAGTCCTACCACTTTAATTTCTCCTCCGGTAGAGTGATATTCTTCTTCGAACAAATGCAATTGCTCCATGAATGAATGATCCACAAATACACAGTCGGAAAAATCGAAGGTGAGGTGATGTCCACCCGGAATTGTTTCCCATAATTTTTTATAGCCAAGAAAGTTTGAAAAAATAGCGGCATCGTGTATTTGGATGTCGATATGCTTTCCATGTTCTTTCATGGTGTACCGTGCTTTAAACAAAGAACGAAGTGGTGCTCCGTTAACAACCTGAATAATCAGCTTGGTTAAAATTCCTGCAGCTACACCTAACAATAAATCTTCGGCAACAGTAACAATGATTGTAACAAGAAAAATGGCTAATTGTTCTGCACCGATTTTATAGGTTCCGATAAATTCTTTTGGACTTGCCAAACGATAAGCAACAAAAATCAACATTGCCGCCAATGCTGCATTAGGAATCATTTCAATCACTGGTATCATGGCCAGCATAGCGATAAGCAGAAAAAATCCGTGAAAGAAATTAGCCCATCTTGTTTTTCCGCCATTGTTTACATTGGCCGAAGAACGAGCAACTTCAGAAATCATAGGGAGTCCACCCAACAATCCACTGAATGCATTACCTACTCCTACTGCAACTAAATCTTTATTATAATCCGATTTTCGTTTATATGGATCCATCCCGTCGATCGCTTTTACCGTGAGTAACGATTCGATGGTATTGACAAACAAAAACATGAATACAAACTTCCAGAATGTTAACGTACCTATTGCTGCGAAACTGGCATTGAATCCGAGTGTTCCCCAGAAATCGCCGATTTTTACCAATGAAAAGGGCTTACCGCTATGATCGTGCACAGAGGATAATCCCATATAAGCTGCCATTGGTACTGCAATGAGTAATACAATCATTGGTGCCGGTATTTTTTTAAATACGCCTCCCATGGCTGGAAGAATAAACATGATGAGGAGCGACAACAATCCGATGGTTGCAATGCTTCCATTGGCATTTGCAATGAAGTTGGGGATATGTTCATATAATTGAATCGGCGTCATTCCTTTTGTCATGGATGGATCTACTCCCAATAAAACCGGAAACTGTTTTGCAAAAATTAAAATTCCAATAGCTGCTAACATCCCGTGTACTGCAGAGTGAGGGAAAAAATCACTGAGTGATCCGAATTTTAATAAACCAAATCCGATTTGAATTAGTGCAGCAACTACTGCCGCTCCCAAAATCAAATGCCAACCTTCTGTTTTATCGCCACCCCCTAATTCCGACATAGCTATAACGCCGCCGGCACAAATGGTGATAAGTCCTGCAGCAGGCCCTTTAATCGTTAATCGCGAACCGGCGAAAAAACTAACGAGTAATCCACCGATCATAGCCGTTAACACTCCCATGGCAGGCGGAAACTCACTGGCTTTTGCAATTCCCAAACTAAGTGGTAATGCGAGGAGAAAGACAAGGAATCCCGACATCATATCGGATTTCCAGTTTTGAACTAATCCTTTAATTCCATCTAACGGAATGGATTTGGAATGGTTTTTATGTTGATTTGAAGATGACATTTGGACGAAATTTTTTGTTGATTTCGTTCAATCGAATTTCAGTCATCAGTTGGCACAAGGAATAAAAGACACAGGCGGCGATTACGAACAGGATTTTGCTTGGTGCCCCTGTAAGCATGGCGAATGAGGAAAGAACGAGACTTAATCCAGGAATACTTCTGCAAGATTAACTGTCCGGTAACCGACACCCATATCTTTTTTTCTGTATGCGAGATGTTGATCAGACATCACTGATTGTTTTCTTAAGTGAAAACGAACTTGATTTAATTGAACGTTGAATAAAAAAGCTTGTTCCATATTACAGGAACGGGACGTTTCAATTCATCAAATCAGTAATGTTCGCAATTGAATAAAGCGTGGTGTGGAAATAAAAGATAAATCAGCGAAGTAAGAAGCGTGATAACCGCTATTGCTGAAAGTAGAATGAAAAGTGAAATTACAGGGCTCAGAATAAAATACCGGTAATGCAGGGAATCGCAATCCGTCCGTATCCGTTTCTTCGAGATCTTCCAGTTCTCTTAGATCAAACAGAAAATCTTTCTTCTGTTCATCGCCGCCCATTTGAACGGAACCTTCTGAAGTTTTAACACTAAGCTCATGAAGGTAGGATCCTACATATGGCAATGTAAAAACCAATAAATGGTAGGTCGCCAATAACAGAACGACAGCACGCAGGTTTTTGATTTTTAAAATGCTCATAATTCACTGTAAATATTGCCCTTTTTTTAAGCAATGGAAATCCTTTTAACAAAAAAATAACCGAATATAGAAGTATTACTATTCCGAAAAAGTCGCAAACCACTGATTACCAGTAGTAAAAAAATAATAAATCGATGGCAATTTCAATTTGTTTATTTTGCGGTAAATAAGAATGAAATAGCAATGAAAATCGGTGTTATTGGCGGAGGTAGCTGGGGAACAGCCATTGTAAAGTTGTTGAGCAACAATTTAGACCATGTTTACTGGTGGGTTCACACGAGTGAAAGTGTTGAGCATATCCGTAAGTTCCATCATAATCCACGCTATTTGCAATCGGTAGAATTCGATCCGGGGAAACTGATCGTTACTAACCGGCTGGAAGAAATCGTACCGCAATGCGATATTCTGATCATGGCAACACCTGCTGCATTTCTTCAATCGGTTTTTGAAAAATATCCGAAAGAAAATTTCAAGGGGAAAATAATTTTCTCTGCCATCAAGGGTATGATTCCGGAATTAAATATTATTCCTGCCGATTATTTTAATCAGGTGCTTGGCGTTCCTATGGATAAGATCGGAATTATATGCGGTCCTTGTCACGCCGAAGAAGTGGCCCTGGAGCGACTAAGCTATTTAACCATTGCCTGCTCCGATACACAAAGCGCACAAGTGATGGCCGATCATTTAAGTTGTCGCTATTTACGCACTACGGTTTCTGATGATTTATTGGGAACGGAATTATCGGCGGTATTAAAAAATATTTATGCCATTGCATCCGGTATTTGCGGAGGTGTAGGCTACGGCGATAATTTTCAGGCTGTGTTAATTTCGAATGCAAGTGTAGAAACTGCACGATTCATTGATGTTGTTCATCCGATACACCGCGATGTAAAATCGAGTGCTTATCTGGGAGATTTATTGGTGACCGCCTATTCTAAATTTTCGCGAAACCGCACGTTCGGATACATGATTGGTAAAGGTTATTCCGTAAAAGCCGCCCAATTAGAAATGGAAATGGTTGCAGAAGGTTATTATGCCGTAAAAAGTATTGTAGAAATGAACAAAAAGTACAATGTAGATATGCCCATTGTACAATGTGTTTACAATATTATTTACGAAAAAATTTCTCCTGCTGTTGAAGTCCGCATTCTCAGTGATAAATTATCTTAAGCAAAATTCGTTTCAGTTTTATTTCTGAATCAACACTTTTCCAGCAAAACTTCCATCGATACGGATAAAGTAAATTCCATTGGATAAAGCAGAAACATCCATGGAAACATTTCCGGTTAGAGAACCACTCCATGAATTTTCAATTTGACCCGTTGCGTTAAATACTTCCACCTGTTTAAATGCAGATGCGGAAGAAATCACCATTCGATCGCTGGCGGGATTCGGATAAATAGAGAAACTACTCCCAACATTTTCTTCTACACCAACCACACAATTTAAACTGTTAAATGTCGATCCCAATGTGGCAGAAAAGAGACCAGTACCGTTTGGACAACGCTGCATGGAGATATCTGCTGTTTGCGCAGAAAACACAGAACTATCCAATACAGTTCCATCTGCTTTATTCAGATAAATACTTTCACCGGAAGCCGACAATTTAAAATTAGCATGGTACTCCAATGAAGAAGTATCCTGATCGCACCAGACAATTAAAAATGAACTGGGAGCAATAGTGGTGGCAGAGGGAAACGCCCATTTCGTAGGATTCGTTGCATCATCTGTTAAATACAAACCGAACAAACTTAATGTTGAAGTTGAATTGTTATATAGTTCCACCCAATCGCCGAACTTTCCATTGGCATTAGCAACTGTTGCGGTATTTTGTGCCATGTATTCATTAATGACCAGATCGCCGGAATTTAAATTGGAAACAGCGGCATCAATGGTATAAAATTCATATTCCGCACGTGCCGGAGAAAATAATCCTGCATTGTTGTTTTCAGTATAAATATAATATTGCATCTGTGCGCTGCCGCAAATAAAATAAGCTCCAAAAACACCATCTCCTGCTGCACCATCGTGATGCAAACCATCATCCATCATTTGTGTTTTATTAAATATTTCTGATTCATGATAACGATATCCTAAATAAGAGTACACCTGATTACTGATTTGTGCAGTAATCCACACTGTATCATTCAGGGTTGGAGAAGCCGGCGCATAGTTGATGTTGGACAACACCGGTGATACTTGTTGAAACTCCGTGGTGGAATTTAAATAGGTTGCCCGTGCATTCATCAACAAGGAAATACCGGGAATTGTCATTGGTCCGCTCGTTACACTTGTTGTAAGCGAATTCTGAAACTGCGTGTAGGTAAAAAATTTATAGGGGTCCGACTGCACTGCTGTATCAATAAGCGTCATGTAATCCTGCGCCATAGTTACATAGGCTCCATTAGTGAAAAACTCATTGGTAATGGTTTTCATGTGCGCAATATACATTCGTTTGTAGCGTGCGTCGCTGAGGATGTTTTTTATTAGGGGACGATTGGTGCTGGTGGAGTGTAGGGTTGGACTCATGTTCTGTTCTTGCGTTACAGAAAGTGGAGCACCAATTCCGGTCATGTTAAACCCACCAAAGCACATGTTCAAGTCCCAGATGATGGAATTAAATCTCCCATTATCATCCAGGTATTCGTAATAGTTTTGAGCAAAAGAACCGGTATAGCTGTCCAGATTTACAAGCACGTTATTAAATGCAAGCATCCAGATGGCACGGTCGATATCCATTATCTTTTCAATATTGCTGAAATTATTATTGAGAGAATCGCATAAACGGATTAAATCGGTCCAGCCAAAATCGGATTTAATTTCATACTTCGAATAGTATAAAGTACTATCCGTTCCCAGATACGATAGATTAGGGAGATTCCCTCCGCCAACAGTTTGCGGATTACATTTTACCAATGTATTCCCGAAAGAATAAAAATGCGTACCTACAAAATCTTTATTTATGGATTCTGCGTTACTATATAATCCTCTTAAACTTCCGTTAATATATACCTGAGCAAAATTACATTTTGGAGCATGCATGTAATTGCGAAGAATTTCATAAGAAAGCACTTCTCTAAACATGGATGGATCGGAAAACCCATTGCCTAATTTAATATCGGAAATTCCATTATAGGTGGTGTTGTGGGTATAATCCAACTCAATATGCAAAGGGTTCTTATTATTGTTGGCATTATAGGAACTGTTTCCTTTATATTTTACCCCCACCGAATCAAATTGTACGCCATTCACTTTTACCCACTCGGCCACAATATATCCTTCACTGCCTGCTTTGGCTGTGTCCAATTGATAATCCCAATTCGACTGTGTAAAGTAGATTTCTATTTTCTGAATATCCGGGCCATATAAATCCGTTTGTGCATTAACGGAAAGCATGCCGCAGAAAAATGCGATAAGTAAAGTAGGACGAATCATCATTGCCATTTTTGCTATTTCATGCAATAACGGTCAATTTCATTTTACATTTTGGTAATATATACCAAACATTAAAAATTGAAGATAAAATCATCTTCCCCAATGAGGAACGGTTAACGCATTTTATCGATGTACTCGAATAACAAGGCTTTTTGATTATCAGAATAGGGCACTTCTCGATCGTTGACCAAAACAAATCCTTTTTTAACGGCTTTGATTTTATCCAATGAAACAATAAAGGATTTATGTATGCGTAAAAAGCCCTTTCCTTCGAGCCGGCTCTCCATGTTTTTCATACTCATGCGGGTCACCAAAGGACGTGCTTGTCCGCTAAGATGAATTTTAATATAATCTTTTAATCCTTCCACCAAATAAATTTCATCGTAATGGACACGAATCAATTTATGATCCGCGTTTACGAAAAAATAATCTTCAGAAACAGAAGTGTCGACAAGCTCCGAATCTGTAGTTGGGTTGCGTAGTTCGAATAAATCTTTCGCTTTTAAAACGGCCTTTTCGAATCGATTAAAAGAAACCGGTTTAACCAGATAATCAACCAATGATAATTCATATCCCTCAAGAGCAAAATCGGGATATGCACTAAGGATAATTGCCATCGGTGGATGCTGAATTCCTTTTAAAAAATTAATACCGTTAATACCCGGCATTTGAATATCGAGAAAAATTAAATCGACTTTATGATCCGCCAAAGCCTGAGTTGCCTCTCTGGCATTATTGCAGGTGGCCACTAATTCTAAATAAGGAATCCTCCGGATATTATCCGCCAGCAAATCCAAAGCCAGTGCTTCATCGTCGACCGCAATACATTTAATCATGATCTGGAATATGTAGGATTACAACAAATTCGTTATTGATTGAAGTGATATTTAAATCATGGTTTCCGGGATACGTTAAATCCAATCGTTTTTTGGTGTTGGAAATCCCGATTCCGCTTGTCCTTTCCCTCGCCGACTGCGGATCGTAAGAGTTTCTGACTTCGAGAACAATCTGTTGATTACTCTGCGTTATTTTTATACTGATTTCAATTCGTTCGCAACTTGCGCTGTGTTTAAATGCATTTTCTACAAATGGAATAAATAACATGGGCGGAATCATGGTTGCTTCAAAGCCCGTAACATGTGCTTCAAAATGAATATCTGCACGATTACCAAAACGCATTTTTTGCAAATCGATATAATCTGAAATATAATCGATTTCTTTTTTTAGGGTTACACGATCTGCGTCCGATTCGTACAACATGTATTGCATTAAACCGGAAAGCTTAATCATCATCGGTTCGAGATCATCCGATTTTTTCCTGGCCAGTGATACAAATCCATTTAACACATTAAAAAGAAAATGCGGTGCAACCTGAGATCTTAAAAATGAAGTTTGGGTAATCAGATTTTCACGGATTAAATTTTCCTGTCGTTTTTCAAACTGCATGCGCTCAAGCACCAACCAGTAAATGGTACTAAGTGTTACAAACAATACAGGAGGAAAAAACCACATGCCAAAAGGTATTCCATGATGTGGTTCTTCAATGCCCATTCTTATTTCCATCAACTCGTGCTCATCCAATTCACGATGACGATGATGTCCGGGATGAAATTGCCAGGTGATCAGATAGCTGATGGAAAGTATAACCAATAAAAACAGACCATAATACACATACTTCTTTTCCTGAATGAGTTTGGGAAGTAAAAAATAAGCATTCACGTAAAATACGGTCACTAAAAACCCATCACTAATAAGGGAATGGAGGAAATGTCCCCCATGAAAAATAAACCTTCCCTCGATAAGCGCATAACTTTCCGGGAGCAAAAAAAACAATGCCCAAAAAAGTATATGGAGGTAATAGTTCGACTTCATGCTTACTGCAAACAACGGAAATATGAATGAAATATCATGCTAAATGAAGGCTATTCGACGAAAGTGGAAAAAGTCGCGACGTCTAGCCCGGTTTTGATTTAGACAGGGAATTAAAATATTCCAACAACACCTTGGTTTTAGCCGGACCAATGACTTCCGCAATTTTAGATTCTTCAGCTTCTTTCAGTCGTTTTAAGGATTTAAACACCTTCATTAATTGCTCCATGGTTTTTTCACCAATTCCGGGAATGGAGGTTAATTCACTTTGAATAGCTCCTTTACTTCGCCGGTTGCGGTGATGAGTAATTCCAAAACGATGCGCTTCATTCCGCATGTGTTGAATTACTTTTAAGGATTCAGATCGTTTATCGATATACAACGGAAGACTGTCGCCCGGATAATAAATTTCTTCCAATCGTTTGGCTATACCCACAATGGCAATTTTTCCGCGAAGTCCTAATTTCTCTAAACTATTTAATGCAGCACCTAATTGACCCTTTCCACCATCAATAACAATTAACTGGGGTAATTCCTGTTTTTCTTCCAATAAACGGGAATAACGTCTGAAAATGACTTCCTCCATTGTAGCAAAATCATCCGGTCCTTCTACCGTCTTTACATTAAAATGGCGATAATCTTTTTTGCTCGGTTTTGCATTTTTAAAAACCACACAAGCAGAAACCGGATTTGTACCCTGAATATTGGAATTATCGAAACATTCAATGTGTCGAGGAAGTTCCGTCAACCGCAAATCTTTTTTCATCGTCTCCAAAATGCGCTCGGTAGATCGTTCAGGATCTTTAACACTTTCCTGACGATGTTTGTCCATCATGTAATACCGTGCATTTCTCTCCGATAATTCGAGTAACTGCTTTTTATCGCCACGCTGGGGAACAGTAACTAAAATCTGATCGTATTCCAGTTCAAACGGAACGATGATTTCTTTCGCATCACTTTGAAATTTTTGACGCAACTCCGTTATGGCAATGGTGAGAATTTCATCATTGGGCTCATCGAGCATTTTTTTAATTTCCAGTGTATGACTCTGAACGATTGAACCATCGATAACCCTAAAATAATTAACGTAAGCAAACTTATCGTCGTTAACAATGGAAAACACATCCACATCACTCACTGTGGAAGAAACCACCGTAAATTTTGATCTGTAATTTTCGAGAATATCAATTTTCGTTTTTAATTCCTGTGCTTTTTCAAATGCCAACTCCTGACTGTAAATTTTCATTTTCTCGCGAAGCTGTTTTAATACCTGCGACGTATTCCCCTTGATCAGATAACGGATATCGGCAATCATCTCATCATATTCTTCTTCACTTTGTTTGGCTTCGCAGGGTCCTTTACAATTTCCAATATGGTACTCAAGACAAACCTTGAACTTCTTTTTTGCGATATTTTCTTCGGAGAGATTGAGCTGACAGGAACGGATGGGATACATTTGGCGGATTAATTCCAGCAAGGACCACATCATCTTTACATTAGCGTAGGGTCCAAAATAACTGGAACCATCTTTTTCCTTTCTTCGCGTATGATACACCCGGGGGAAAGCTTCATTCGAAATACAAATCCATGGATAGGTTTTATCATCACGCAACATGACGTTGTAACGCGGACGAAGATTTTTAATCAGATTGTTCTCCAGCAAAAGCGCATCGAGTTCCGTCTCCGTTACAATGACTTTCAGATCCACAATTTTGGAAACCATAATGGTGATTCTTCCGCTATCGTGTTCCTTATTAAAATAAGAACTAACTCTTTTTTTAAGATTTTTAGCTTTTCCTACATAAAGAAGTTTGCCTTCAATATCGAAATACTGATATACACCGGGAGAATCCGGTAAAAGCGAAACTTTTTGTTTGAGGTCCTCCTCCATGTAAAAAAATTATTTTCCGGTGCTTCCGAATCCCCCTTCACCACGTGCAGTTTCTGTTAACACCTCCACCTCTTCCCATTCTGCGCGTTCGTGTTTGGCAATAACTAATTGGGCAACTCGTTCTCCGTTTACAATCTGAAATTCTTCTGCACTTAAATTAATCAGAATTACACCAATTTCTCCTCTGTAATCTGCATCTACGGTACCCGGACTGTTCAACACGGTAATTCCTTTTTTTAACGCTAATCCTGAACGCGGGCGAACTTGTGCTTCATAACCAACCGGAAGTTCAATAAATAAACCCGTAGGAATTAATCGTCGCTCTAAGGGTTTTAACAATACCGTTTCAGTTAAGTTGGCACGTAAATCCATTCCGGCTGATGCAATGGTTTCATAAGTCGGAAGCGAATGCGAAGATTTATTAATGATTTTGATTTTCATGGGTCAATTTTTTTGGTTTTTCCATCATCCATACTACGGCGACAAATAAAATTAATAAGAACGAATGAATGATAAAACGTTGAAGTCCCCACTCCATATCTATCCATGTACTCGCAAAATAAATGGCGAATGCAAGCGACAAATAAAAAATGCTTTTCCAAATTTTATAAGGAACGGGGTAAAATTTCTGTCCGAGAAAATAGCTAATCAACATCATGCTTCCGTAGCAGATAAAAGTGGTCCATGCCGACGCTACATAAGCGTATTCCGGAATAAAAATATAATTGAGTACCAAAGTAAGCGTTGCACCAAAAATGGCGATGTAGGCCCCATACATGGTATGTCCGCTTAACTTATACCAAATACTTTGGTTGTAATAAATTCCTAAAAAGATATTAGCGAATAATAACACTGGAACAATGTGCAATGCTTTCCAGTAATTTTCATTGGGAACAAAATGTTTAAGGACATCGATATACAACATCACTCCCAGAAAAATTACAGCACAAACAATTACAAAATAATTCATCACGCGTGCATAAACCTCTCTTGAATTCTTTTCTTTCTCCTGAGCAAAAAAGAAAGGTTCCGCTGCATAACGAAAGGCCTGAATGAATAAGGTGATTATAATGGATAGTTTATAAATGGCACTATAAATTCCAACCTGAGCAGATGCTGCTTCTTCACCGATTTTGGGAAGTAAAATATGTTTCAGCATGATCCGGTCGATGGTTTCATTGATCATCCCCGCAAATCCCGCTACCAAAAGTGGTAATCCGAACAACAGCATTTTCTCGAGTAAAGAAAAACTCCATTTGCCAAAAGCTAAAATCATTTCAGGCGCCAGCAAAATGAATTTGACAAAACTCGAAATCAGATTTGCAATAAAAACATATCCCACGCCGATGGAAGGATCATAAAACGTTTCGGTGAGCCAGTTGGATTGTCCGGATTTTACCAGTGGCATACAATAGGCCAGAAAAAATAAATTTAAACCGATATTGACAAGAACACTGAGAATATTGACCACCGCAAATCGAACCGCTTTTCCTTCGGCACGCAGATAAGCCATTGGAATGGAGGATAGCGCATCTAATCCCACCACAATGGAAAACCAGACTACATATTCAGGATGTTCTTTATATCCGAGTAAATCGGCTAATGGAACAGCAAATAAAATACAGGTAAAAATGAATACGGAAGAAGAGCTGAACAATGTCCAGAACGTGGTAGCAAATACACTGCGCTTATTGAATTCGTCCTTGGAGTAAAAACGGAAAAAAGCCGTCTCCATTCCATAGGTGAGAAAAATAATAAGAAAGGAAACATACGCATACATTTCACTAATAACACCATATTCCGATTCAGAAAAAACAGAACTGCTGGTGTGAAGTGGTGTAAGAAGGTAATTCAGAAAACGCGCAACAATGGAACTCAATCCATAAATTGCCGTTTGCGATGCCAGTTTTCTGATTACACTCATAGAGAAAGAAAAAAGCCCACCCGAAGGCAGGCTGATTGATTAATTTTATTTTCCGCTGAATTGTGGCTTTCTTTTTTCAAGAAATGCTGTTGTACCTTCCTTAAAATCTTCGGTGCCGAAACATTTTCCAAATTCTTTCACTTCCTCCTGCATACCATCCATGCCGGCAATAAATCCTGCATTAACAGCACGAATTGCACTAGCAATGGCCGAAGGAGAATTTTTCATCACCTTATTGGCAATTTCCTCACATTTTGCTATCAATTCGGCTTGTGGTGTTACATAATTAACTAAACCGTATTGCAATCCTTCTGCAGCTGTAATCATTCCCGCCGTAAAAATCATTTCGAACGCTTTTCCTTTTCCCACCAATTGAGCAAGGCGTTGCGTTCCACCATAACCCGGAATTACACCGAGTGATACTTCGGGCAATCCCATTTTTGCATTATCTGATGCAACACGAATGTGACAACTCATGGCCAGTTCGAGTCCGCCTCCCAATGCAAATCCGTTTACAGCGGCGATAATGGGTGTGGATAAGCGCTCTGCAAATGTAAATAAGCGATCGTGACCATCCTTACTCAAAGCCTTCCCTTCTTCCACTGAAAAAGCGGCAAACTCAGAAATATCAGCACCAGCAACAAAGGCTTTTTCACCGCTACCGGTGAGAATGATTGCACGTACAGAGGTGTCTTCATCAGCACGTTGAAGTGCTGTGTGTAATTCGGTAATAGTATCGCGGTTAAGAGCGTTGAGTTTATCGGGACGATTAATGGTAATGTATGCGATTCCGTTTTCGGTGCGGAACAGAAGATTCTGGTAGTTCATAAGCATTGTGTTTTTACAAAAATAGCAAAAGCCCGATGTAAAAAAAGATGTTTTTTAAGGGTTAGGCAGAATGGACCGGTAAGGCCACGAAAAAACCTGTGCCTGTGCCCCAGGAAGTTTCAAACCATATCTTACCATTGGCATTTTCCACAATGTTTTTTACCATGGCAAGACCAAGTCCCATTCCGGTTGATTTAGTCGTAAAATTCGGCGTAAAAATTTTATCAATTTTTTCCGGAGCGATCCCTGTACCATTATCCCTGATCTCCACCACAAAGCGATCCTCATTCTTCTTCAGGTAAACATCCACTTTACCCATTTTATTCTCAGGAATGGCCTGAATGGCATTTTTTATGAGGTTATTGAACACCCGCACCATTTGGTCCTTATCTGCATAAATAATGGCTTGCTGCAAATCCATTCGGGCAATTTTCACCTGAACATCGGGAGTGTCCTTATACAATTCAACTGCATTGTTTAAAACCGTACACAAATCGATTAACTCTTCCTGCGCTTTCGGCATTTTGGCAAAATTGGAAAACTCAGTGGCGATATTTGACAAGGCATCGATTTGTTCAATTACCGTATGCGTAAAGCGATTTAATTTTTCGTTCCAGTCCGGATCTTCGGGACGCAGGGAGCGTTGCATGTGTTGTATGCTTAAGCGCATGGGTGTAAGCGGATTTTTAATTTCATGCGCCACTTGCTTGGCCATTTCGCGCCATGCACTTTCCCTCTCCGATTTTGCCAATTCCACAGCATAATGTTCCAACTCACTCACTTTTTTATTGTACTCTTCCACCAGCGATCCGATTTCATCTTTTCCCTTATAGGCAATCGGCTTATTGGTTTTCCCCAGTTGGATATTTGCAAGACTTTGCTGAACAAGACGCAATGGTTTTGTAATCCAGTTCGAAACAAACAATGCTGCAAGAATGGATAATGCAAACAGCACTACAAAAATATTGAGAATAGCCACCAGGAAGCTCGATAATTCCGTTTCCAATGCGCTTTGTTTGGCAAAATATGGCAGGTTGAGATATCCCAGTAATTCATTGTGATCGTTAAGCAAAGGAACATAAGCGCTCAGGTAATGCATATTACCGATGACTTCATCCTGAATGAATTCACTGTTTTTCTCATGTGTCATTTGATGAAATGCTTCCGGATTCATTTGCGAGGATAATAATCCACTCTGGAAAATTTTGGGACGAGAACTCGCAATTAAAGAACCGTCTTTATCGTAAAGGTTTATGTCGGACAAAAACACCGATGAGAATTTATCGAGAATATAGCCCACATAATTTTTTAGTTCTTTACCTAATTCCTGTTCCCTGCCCAATTTATGTGTCACCTCTATTCTTACACTTTGAATCTTTTCTGAAATAATGTTGTGATTTTTTTCCTGGTATTGATCCGCAATAAAATAACGCGTTCCCAATCCAAATAACACCAGCGAAATCAGTAATACGCCCACCAATAAGAACTGTACTTTACCTTGAAGACTTAAATGAATTGCTGTTATTCCGCGCGATAATTGTTTTAATGAAAATCCGGTTATAACAATCAAACAGAAAAGCGTAAATAAATACGAGAATGATGTTGCCTGATTGATAAAACGCTCTTCGGGTCGGCTTAGAATAAGCATGGTTCTATCGTCGACCTGATAAAACAAATGATCGTAATTGTTTTCCTTCCTGAATTCGTATTTCGATTTTAATGCAGGATAATGACTACTCAACAAACTGTAGCGGTATGACCCAAAGCGGTTAACCTGAACGCTGTCCACATAACGGGCATAGGAATATTGATGGATCACATCAATTTTATTAGATCCCTTGTCCATTAACAATTCCGGGAATCCAATATCCTCCGGAATTTTTTTACTTCTCAATTCGCAAAATAAAAATCCTTTTGGCGATTCATTACGGAGGCTTACGGGAAGTTTAATTACATAACTGAGTTTATTGACTGAATTATAAATAAAATTCATGTTGCCGCTGAACTTGGACGGTACGCCATTTTCGAGAATGATATTATCCAATTCGGAAAATTCGCGCACCGGTGCAAATCCTTCCAGGCCGAGCGGTGTGCTATCGGAGGAAAACAAATAATACTGAATATCGAAATTGTTCCAGTCGCCCGAAAAATATTTTTTTTCAAGCTCCTCTTCAAATTGTGTTTTAGAAAAATTACGTGTTGAATCGAAGGCATTATTAAGCACATTACTTCTTAATAGATCCGTCTCCATTTCAGAATATAAAATTTCGACAATAGGATCCTCATCGGTGGCCAGTTTCTCTGCAAGCACAATTCGGTTTTGACCTTCTTTAGCACTGGTAAATTTAGATAATGCATGCGCCGTAAAGCCGGAAAAGGTTAGCAACAGCAAAACAGTGACATTAAAGCTTACTGTTTTCGTTTTAGAATAATAATGCACATAAAAGAGTACCCCCAATACAAAAACCGGCCAGAGAATTAGTAATAAATCGCGCTGACCAATGATGTGTTGTATCACCAAATCGATGATGGCCAAAAGTGCAACCACCAAAAACATGTTTCGCGGTTTCGTTTGCATGGAGACACTGGTTCTGAATGCAAATTCACAAAACAGATAAAAAGCAAAAAAGAGTAATCCAATTATGATAAATCCAACAAAACTATAAAGCGATAAATTGAAAATATTATTGATGTTAAACTCAATATTGGAGTCCTCAATCAATCCCTTTAACAATACGCCTATAATAAATCCATACACCAGAATCAGCAAGACCATGGCCCCGGAGAGTACGGTTGCCAGCGTTTGATTTCCTGCCAGTCGGTAAGAAAAAGCACGCGACCGGGCATCGAGAAAATAAAAAACGTAGAGAATTAAAAGAGCATTAATTAAAAAATCACCCAGTGATGGTAAAAAGAAAGATGCCGCAAATAAATCCGGTTTGAACAATTCAAATTCATACAATGCAGAGGGAAATTCCATGACCAATGACCAGTACCGTAGTAATCCCACACTAAAGACTAACAATATAGAAGCGTAAAACGATCCAACAAATCGCTCAAGATTAATGCATTCTTCCTTTAGGAAACGGACAAGAAGTACCATTCCTCCCAGTAGCAATACCGCAATAAAATACAAAGCCGAATCGGATCGCGCATCGTTTTCATTGAGCATTATGCCAAATAGAAAATCTCCTTCTCCCGATTGAATGGAAATTAAATCGTCGGAGGGTTCATCCATTAACATGGCTGTTTCGGGAATACCAAATGCCGGATGAAAAGCATCGGAAAGAAATTTATTCCGGTTCAGGTAATCGTGACGCAGAAGGTATAGTCCGACAATCGTTCGTTCTTCATCCACCTGTTTGCGAAAATAACGGTACCAACCATTGCGCAACTTCAATACACCTTTGTTGCTCATAGAAGCCAGTTGCAAACTATCGGGCAAAGAATGTGCGGTAGTCCAAAATTCTGCTATTCCATTTTTAAAAACGAAAAGCGATTTGTTATCCTCATTTCCCAGTGATTTCAGCAATAATTCTGAACGCTCAAAAATGGTTTCCGATTTATTTTCATTGAGAATACGCTCCAGTTGATTCATGCTGGAACCCAATTCCGCATCCAGATCAACAATGGCGGATTCTACCTGTTCACGCAGCGAATCATGATCCAGCGCAACAAAAGATGATTTGTAGAGCGAACTTCCTGTCCAAATCATTCCAACGGCTATAATCAAAACCGTGTAACGATGAAAAATGATATTTTTTATTTGCTGCATCATTTCACCCGGTGATAATATTCGGGAACATTAAATCCGCCTCCGGATACGAATGTCTGCATTTGAATTTCATTCAGGTTAAGTAAATAAATGGTGCTGCCATTGATGGTTTTTCGGGTATAGCCGGGACTGTTTTTTATCAGCAATTCATTCTGTTCGGTTTCATGATCTACGGCGGACCAAATTATGGAGTACTGTTCATTTTCTTTTTTCAACTCAAGAAGATAAACCGTCCATTTCCCTTTACCGGATCGTGTACTAAAGAAAAATTGTTTATCCTTTCCCTTCAGCACCATGCTATCGCAAAAACGAAAAACCGTTTGCTCGAATTCGAGTCCGAAAATCAACGTATCGTTTTTCATTACCACTTCAACGGGACGATCGGGATAAACGCCATACAACAAATTATCGCGCAAGTGCCAATTGTTCTGCGCCATTAATTCCGAGCGTGCAATCACCACAGGTGTGATCAATCGCATGCGGATAGAATCTTTACGGATCATCATGGTAAGCAGGGTATCCTTTTTGCTTCGATAGTCGCCCAGCAGCTCGTCGGGGAATTGTTGCAGCGCTTTGGCATTGGAGGGTTGTGCTTGTGTAAAATAAAAGGAACTGCCTTCCTGAGCGTATCCCTGAAGGAAGCTTCCAAGCGTAACAAGTATCAAAAAAAGTATTCGCATAAGATCGTTTAGGGTTGTACCTTTATCCCATCAAAAGGTATTCCATAAAAATATGCAAAAAAGGTGGGTATTTGCGAAAGCATTGAAAGAAGTTGAGTCGACACAAGCAATTGCGCTTTTAGAGGAGAAATTGCAGGTACCTGAGCTGATTGCCCGTTTATTGGTTCGCAGGGGAATTCATAGCTACGAGGAAGCCAAATCTTTTTTCCGTCCATCACCCGGTGAAATGCCCGATCCCTTTTTGATGAAGGACATGAATAGAGCGGTGGACCGTCTCCAACTTGCTATAGCGAATAAAGAAAACATACTGATTTACGGCGATTATGATGTTGACGGAACCAGTTCGGTTGCATTGGTATATGCCTATCTAAGCCGATTTCACGAGAACATCGACTATTACATTCCCGACCGATACGCTGAGGGCTACGGGATTTCAACCCAAGGGATTGATGCAGCGGAAAATAGTGATGTGAAGCTGATTATTGCATTGGACTGCGGCATAAAATCTATTGACAAAATTCAATACGCCAAAGAAAAAGGAATCGATTTTATTATTTGCGACCATCACCGTCCCGGTGACGAATTACCGGATGCCGTTGCAGTTTTAGATCCCAAACGTGAGGATTGCGCCTATCCCTATAAAGAACTTTGCGGTTGCGGAGTGGGATACAAACTATTGCAGGCCTGGACCAGAAGCACCCAACGAGACGAGAATGTCCTCTTCGAATACATCGACCTTGTGGCTGTGGCCATTGCTGCAGATATTGTTCCTATTACCGGAGAGAACAGAATATTTACCTATTACGGATTAAAAAAAATCAATGAATCGCCAGCGCATTGGGTAAAAGCCATTTTGCTTTTATCAGGAAAAACATTGCCGCTCGATATTTCTAATCTCGTATTTATAATTGCACCACGCATCAACGCAGCAGGAAGAATCGACTCAGGAAAAAATGCAGTTCGTTTACTTACCTCACAGAGTGAAAAAGAAGCACTGGAATGCGCCTCGCAAATTGACCAGAACAATGATGAACGAAAACATCTGGACAAAGAAATTACACGCCACGCATTGGAGTTAATTGAAGCGAATGAACAATTAAAAGTTGCCAAAACCACTGTATTATTTCACGACAGCTGGCATAAAGGAGTGGTAGGCATTGTGGCTTCACGTTTAACCGATACCTATTATCGTCCCACAATCCTCCTTACCAACAACAATGGAAAACTAACGGGATCTGCCCGCTCGGTGCGCGATTTTGATGTGTACGACGCCATTGAAGCGTGTAGTCATTTACTGGAGCAATTCGGGGGACATAAATATGCCGCAGGCTTAACCTTATCGATTGAAAATTTTGAAGCATTCCGTGATGCGTTCGAAAAACAAGTGGCAGCTACCATTCCGGATGAACTTTTGATTCCTGCCATTGAAATTGAAGAAGAAATAAGTTTTGAATTACTTCGCAAATCGAAACAGGAAGAACTTCCGCGCTTTTATAGAATACTTAAACAGTTTTCACCTTTTGGTCCCGGAAATATGAACCCTGTATTTGTTGCGAAAGGATTGAAGGATTCCGGACTTGCACGTTGTTTAAAGGATGAGCATTTAAAAATGAGCGTTTATCAGAATGATAAGTCGCTGCAATTTGATGCCATTGCATTTGGAAAGGGGAATTTATTGAATGAAATTCTGAGTGGTAAAAAATTCGATATGGCCTTTACGCTGGAAGAAAATTACTGGAACGGAAAAACTTCTTTGCAGTTAATGGTGAAAGATATCCGAATTACAGAAGAATAGGTTTATTCTTCAGAAGGCAGTAAATGATCGAAATTTACCGCAGTATAAAACCAACACACTTCCGAAACCTCATCGCCATTAAGGGCGCTGTCGCCAAGATCGATGTGCGAACGAAAATCGGTGTATCCCAATTCGGTTTCTTCAAAATCGAAACCCTGCTCGTCCAATTCGGCAAGTGTTTCTTCCATATCGGCAAAGATCTCCACTTCGGTTTTCCCGATGATTACAATACCATCCAGCACTTCCACCGATTCCAGTTCATTGTAATCGTTAAATCCTAATCGAATCCAATCTTCTTCATTTCCCAGCAGTTGCTCATAACTATCTTCATTGGCAAATCGACCCTCGTTTTTTGCTGCATCATAGTGAAGCAGTTTGCGTAAAACATCACGCTTAGTGCCAAAAAACAATTCCAATTGGGCATTATCTACAGAATAAATACCGGTGTGCTCAACAAATTTCCAGGTCATGACCATTATTTTCTGCCAATATAGGCTGCTTATCGTACATTTGAAAAAAATAAATGCGCATGTCAGGACTTGGTCACTATAACGATTTCACCATTCTACGTTTTCTCGAATTTGGAGCCCTGCTGGATGGTGGCGAATGGGGCGAGTTGAAACTGGCCAAACGCTGCATTCCCGATGGCGCAAAAGCGGGTGATGCGGTTCGTGTGTTTTTATATACCGACTCCGAAGATCAACCTGCCGTAACCACGGATGCACCATTGTGTGAAGTCGGTGATTTTGCCCTGCTGGAATGTTTGGAAGTGAACAACTATGGCGCATTTCTCGATTGGGGCATTCCCAAGGACCTGATGGTTCCTTTTAGAGAGCAAAAACAAAAAATGGAACCGGGCCGGCAATACATGGTTTACGTGTATGTGGACGAAAGCAGTAAACGTATTGTGGCCTCTTCGAAAATTGAGCGTTTTCTGGACCAAACATTTCCCCGCTTTGAAGAAGGTCAGGAAGTAAAAATTAAAATTTGCGGTCAGAACGACCTGGGATATAAAGCCATTATTGAGGGCACGCATAGTGGAATTTTATACCGCAATGAAATTTTCCGTAAGCTGCGTATTGGAGAAGAATCTACTGCCTTTGTAAAAAAGGTGAGAGAAGACGATAAAATTGATTTGATACTGGATCGTCCCGGTCCCAAAAAAGTTGATGCACTCAGTCAGAAAATTCTCGACACACTTGCCGACAGAGGGGGCTTCATCAATGTAACGGATAAAAGTGATCCTGAATTTATTTCCATGCTTTTCGGTGTAAGTAAAAAAACCTACAAAAAAGCGGCCGGAGCATTATATAAAGCAAGAATGATCCGCATTGAGGATGACGGCATTTATTTAAACAGCGAAACCCGATCCGGAAGTAAAAAGTAAGCGAATACAGGGTTTACCGTAACGAATGGATTCATCACTTAAATAAATTTCGAGTCCCGTTTCGGAATTGATCCACGAAAAAATGCCGGCATCCGAATGAGCTTCACCCTTTTTCAGGGTGATTTGTTTCCGAAAGGATTCCATTATTTCGTTCAGAAATTCCGGATTATTCGAGAACGCAAGCAAATCCATTTCAGAAATTTCTCCATTCAGCAAGCGAATTGAAAATTCAAAATACGCATTGCTTTGTCCGCACATTGGAATGGAGTCGATCGTTTCAACCGGAGTCTCCACCAATGGAAAACCAATTCGGTGTTCCGCTAACTTAACCGATGGGTCTCCCAAGCGCAAACCTAAAATATCACCATCTGTGGTGGAGAAAAAAAGTTCTGCCACACATTCTTCCGGTTGCAGAAGAAGATCCATCGGATTTTTCTTTTTGCCTTTACAGGATGCCAGGCAAAGTAAGATCGACAACAACACTAAAATTCTCATGCAACAAAACAATAAAAAAGCCGGTGAACGAGCAACTAATTGGAACTAATATTTAATTTTTCATATACATCCATCAGTACCTGTACATCAGCTCTGCAATAGGCTGCTATTCCACTGATATTTCCATCTTCCCAATAGGCCTTCGCCACCTGGTCGCCGCTCATGGAATGTTTGGGCGATTCCAGATCGAAAACATGGGCCAATAACTCGAGCGAAGTAAAATGCTTGTAGTCGCCAAACTTCCACCAGTCCATCGTATCAATATGCTGAATCTCCCATGGTTTTTTATGCTGAAGTTGTAATTCTTCCGGCAATGGAATTCCGCGAATGAGCATCCGGCGCGCTAAAAAGGGGAAGTCAAATTCCTTTCCGTTGTGTGCACAAAGTATTGCTCCTTCGGGAAATTCTTCCCGTAAAAAATTTTTGAATTGATAGAGGAGGCGGATTTCATTATGACCATATATCAATTTGCTTTTCCTAGTTTTCGTTTTTCCTCTTCTTCCGTACCAGGCCAATCCGATACAAACCACCCGTGCAAACTCTGCATAAATTCCGGCTTTCTCGTATAGCTGCTCTACCGAAAGTTCAGAATGTTTTATGGAGGACTTCATTTTTAATTCAAAAAGTCGCTTTCCCTGAGGATCTAGGTCCTTAAAATGATAAATCAGTGGCACCGTTTCTATATCTAAAAAAAGGATTGCCGATGAAGAATTTCTCATGGTGCAAAATAGATGCAAATTCGGATTCAATTGAAATCAAAAATTCTTCAAATTTTCATTTCGGCAAAGTCCCAGTATTCTTGTAAAATGGAAGGATAATGTTATTTTTATAAAAAATCAGCATGAGAAAGAGTCTCGTTTTAATTCTGCTTATCCTATTTGCAGCTTGCGGAAAGCAATTTGATGCCAAGGAATTCTATTCCTATCCCAAAGCAACTTCAGTTTTTAAATCGTTTGATGAAAACTATGTGATGCCCGATGGCAAATTCATCGAGTTTCAAAAACGACCTGATGGATATTTTGTGATAGTAAAAAGCCAGAACGATCCCGACAAAATCGAAAACGAATACTTGTATTGGTCGAAAAAAACAAACCAATATGAACCATTACCCGCTTCATTTCGAAAATCAGGGGAGTATTATCGTTCGACAGCTATGAGTTATTATGCCGGACAAATCTATGCCTTTGATCACTCGCTCTATTATAATTATCCCGAAGCGGCAGATGAAAGTATTGCACAATTAGAAGGCGTTGAAAATCTCGACGACACCCTGATGGAAGCTTTGGGTCGTGCCTATTTTTCGAAAGCGGAATCGTTATTAGGTGATAAAAAAGTGGGTAATGAACGAACTTTTTTACGTGCGGAGAATAAGGACGAATACATTGACATTTGCAAAAAAGAAAACGAAACCTACGAAGTCATCCGTAAACGTAATCCCGAATACGAAGTGTTGGTTGGAAACATCGGAACAAAAATAGCGCATGATAAAGTCACCGCCTGGAGCGAATTAAAAATGGCAGGATTTGATGCGGATGCTGCTGCATTTTTAGAGGATAATATTTATAGTAAAGCACTAATTGCCTATGCCAAAAACCTGTTGAATTCTTGTCCGGATAATGCCATCTTATTTACCTTCGGCGATAGCGATACCTTTCCTTTGTGGTATGTGCAGGAGAAAATAAACTGGAGAAAAGATGTTGCAGTGATCAATACCAGTCTGATTAATCTACCACATTATTTGTTGTACAGCAAAAAACAACATCGTTTAAGCACGACGTTGAGTGATGATTTTTATCAGCATCGTTCTTCGGAAGTAGCTTTGTTTAACAATGGCGTTTTTAAGACGAGTCCTCCTGCAGTGCGGGATGAATTACTATCCATGGAGCAGAATTATAAATCGCTTGGTGAAAATAAAAACGAGTATGTTACCATCCCCGACCGAATAATGGCGCTGTCCAATCCCAAAGCCCTTCAGGATTCTTCCTATTGGTTTGAGATTAATTTTGATTTTAAGAACCCTTACCTGATGCGTTCTGAAATTTTCCAGCTGGATCTCATTCAAAATCATTTTTCCGAAAGAGCGATTTGTTTTTCGCAATTGTATCAGAATACCATTTTAAAAGCCTGCGATAGGAAAAATCTAATTGGTATGGTGCAATGCATTGATCCAAAAAAACCGGTGCATGAAACAGAAATCGGAAGTTTTTTGATCGATCCTTATTTGAATCACGCTTTGTATAAAGAAAAATTTATTCTTGATTTTGATCCGGAAGACCTCCAGCGAAACAGTCACTTTCTGGATGCATATTATGTGTTTTACACTCAAACCGCCGAAGCCTATTTAAGCGAGCAAGACAGCAGCAAAGCTAAAATGCTGATCGAAGAACTTGAACAAAAGATTCCGGTGAAAGAACTAAAAGATGCCGAAATGAGCTGGTTTAGACTTGCAACTTTCTATTTTAACATAGGAGAACTCCAAAAATCTTCTGAATATTGCAAAAGCATTTTGAATTCGGTGGAGCGCGCTCTGCAACAACATCTCGCCGAAGATGAAAGTGTGTTTTACCTGATAAAAAGTGGCATGCTTAAAGATATAATCAGCAAGATCAATCAGAAACAACTGCAATCAAAATATCAGGAACTGGAACAAAACTATTATTCCAGATATCCCTCCACCATTAACCCTTATTCACTCTAAGATGGCCGAAGTATTAGAACAAATTCTACGAACCAGGTTTAAATCGCTCAACGATGAAGCCTTGATTCAGGACATTCTCGAAAACGGGAAACTGCATACCTGCAATAAGGAAGAGACTATTATTAGTCCCGGCGCCTACATTAAAATGGTTCCGCTCATTGTGTACGGATCCATTCGCATCAGCAGGCTCGACAACG
The DNA here is from genome assembly GCA_019694795.1 of Flavobacteriales bacterium. Classification (NCBI taxonomy): domain Bacteria; kingdom Pseudomonadati; phylum Bacteroidota; class Flavobacteriia; order Flavobacteriales; species Flavobacteriales bacterium. The sequence continues at coordinate 63,134 of JAIBBF010000013.1, forward strand.
ACGGTAAGGAAGTTTATCTCTATCATTTACATCCGGGTCAAACCTGTGCCATATCGCTCAATTGCTGTATGAGTATGAAGCCTTCCGAAATCACTGCCATTGCCGAAGAAGAAACAGAATTTGTTTCCATCCCGGTGATGCTGCTCGATGAATGGACAGTGAAGCATAAGGCCTGGAGAAATTTTATGTTTGAAACCTATCGCGAGCGTTTTCATGAATTGATTGAGACCATCGACAATATTGCATTTCATAAACTGGATGATCGTCTGGTAAAATTTTTATCCGACCAAAGCAAGGCCAGCAAGAGTAAAACATTAAATCTCACCCATCAGCAAATTGCCAACTCCCTGGGTTCTTCCAGAGAGGTAATTTCCCGCTTGCTCAAACAACTGGAACGCGATGGAAAAGTGAAGCTCGGCAGGAATGAAGTCAGCCTGCTTTCGTGATTTGTGTGAGAAAAGTCACTTCCCCGCTTTTCGATTTGAACTAGTTTTGCGTCAGAAATAAATCGAAAAGTCATGAACATTAAAGACCTCGTTAACGACCCAAAAACCGTATTAATCGACGTAAGAACGCCTATGGAGTACCAGGACCAGCACGTTGAAGGTTCTCTGAATATTCCACTGGATACTATTCCCGAAGAAGTAGAACGCATCCGTTCGATGAATGCTCCGATAGTAGTTTTCTGTCGCTCCGGCGCAAGAAGCGGACAAGCGATGATGTATCTGCAGCAGTCGGGCATCAGCAATGTGCACAATGCCGGTGGAATAGGCAACGTATTAATTTTAAAAATGAACTAAGATGATGGGCTTACTTAAAAACCTGTTTGGAAGTAAAACCGATTTCAGAGCCATGATGAAAAATGGAGCTGTCATTATTGACGTCCGCACACCACAGGAATACAAAGGTGGTCACATCAAAGGCTCCTTGAATATTCCGCTCGACAAAATCGAATCTCAGGCAGAATCCATCAAGAAAAAAGGCAAGCCGGTAATTACGGTTTGTCGTTCCGGTGGAAGAAGTGGAATGGCAGCAGATATTCTTCGCAGAAAAGGAGTAGAAGTAGTCAATGGCGGACCCTGGAATTCGCTTCAACGCAACATTCAATAATGAAACACATCAATTGGGTTCGGATAATTCGCCTGCTCTTAGGTGCAACATTAATCGGATCGGCCTGGTATGATCACGAGCCTCTCTTCTACTTGCTGGGAGCCTTGTTTTTAATCCAGGGAATATTTAACCTCGGATGCAGCAACGGTGTTTGTCGCATTCCCGGAATGAAAGAAACCACCATCGATAAAAAAGAAATTGAGTTTGAAAAAGTGGGTGAATAAAAATCGATTGTGGTTGATTGGTAGTCTTGCAGGAGCTGTTGCCGGATATGTGTATTGGCGTACAGTAGGGTGCAGTAACGGCTCTTGCATGATTACTTCCACATGGTACATTTCAACCTTGTATTTTTCCATTGGAGGCGCATTATTATTTGCCTCATTTCGCAGTGAATCAAAAAAGACTGATTCCCATTAAGCAGATATCATCCACCTGCTCCAGATCTCCTTTCCAATCCGTAATTACCTTTTGCAAATGAGCTTCCTGTTCACGGAGTGATTGGGCAGAGATTTCGCTGAGCAATTTTTTCAGATTCGATTCCTTGAACTTTTTACTTTTTACACCACCAAACTGATCGGCATACCCATCGGAGAATAAATAAAGCATATCATTCTCCTGCAAGTGCACCTGATGGGTGGTAAAAGGTTTTGCATGTTCAAAGCGACCAATGGGTTGTTTATCGCCTTTAATTTCCAAAATCTCTCCACTCCGGATAATCACCAGTGGATTATTTGCGCCCGACCATAATAATTCTTTTGTATCGGTACAAAAGGCACAGAGTGAAATATCCATTCCGTCTTTCACCTGATCTGAATCGCTGCTGAATGTTTCGATTACCAGATCGCGGACTTTATCCAATATTGAACCGGGTTTTAAAATCTGAAATTCATTAACCGCCCGATGCAAAGCGTTGGAACAAACTACACTCACCATAGCACCAGGAACGCCATGTCCCGTACAATCGGCTACCGCAAAAAACAACCATGTTTTACCATCGGCCGATTTCGATTTTTCCATCCAGTAGAAATCACCCGCAACCACATCTTTAGGTTGATAATAAATAAAGCTTTTAGGAAAGTGATCACGAATAAATCCGCTTGCCGGTAAAATTGCTTCCTGCAATCGCTTCGCATAGGCAATGGAATCCATCACCTCACGGTTTCGCTCTTCTACGATTTCTTTTTGTCGCTGAATAATTTCCTTTTGAGAACTGATTTCCTCATGCGCTTTCTTTTTCGCACGATAACCACGATAAAGTGAAACCAGAAAAATAAGCAGGAAAAAGGTTCCGAAACCGAACAAAATATTGACACGTCTGGTCATGGAAATTTCCTGTTCAGCCAATTTGCGTTTATGTTCCGCCAAAGCCGTTTTACTCCGTTCCGATTCAACTTTTGTTTTCTCTTGTTCGAGTAACGTTTTTTTCAGATCATTTTCTTTCTCTAATAATAAAATGGATTTCTCACGCGCCTCATTTTCTGCCGATTCTCTTTCCAGTTCTTCTTGTTTACGAAGTAAGGAGAGCTGACTAATTGTTTTATCGCGATTCAAAACTTCGATCAATTGTTCTTTCTTGGCATTTTCATATTTGGCTTCCAGTTCACCCAATTGCTTTTGCTTTTCGGAATTCAAAGATGAATCGCGAATGGCAATGTATTTCGTTTGGTATTCGTATGCCTTTTCAAATTTCCCCGAACCGGCAAATGCCTTGTGCAATCCTTTGTATAAATACTGCTGAGAAAAAAGATCCTCATCTTCACTCATCATCGATTCTGCCTTAAGCAAATACGGAATAGCCTGCTCATAATTTTTATCCAGCTCTACAAGATCAATTCCAATCGCCACATTGGCATTGTAAACGCAATTGGTATTATCTTCCTTCTCACAAATTGCCAGTCCTTTTAATTTGGTTTCGAGTCCTTCCCTATTTTTCCCTTGCTCGTAATAGGTAATTCCCACGTTAAGCATCAAGGGACCTAAAAACGATTTTAGAGGTCCCTCTGTTTTTTCCAAAACCTGAATCGCTTTTTGGAAATAGGATATCGCCTCATCGTACTTCTTTAAATTTTTAAGTGCTGCTCCTGCGGTATTGTAACAATCCAATAAATCGTATTCATTTCCGGAACGCTGCGCATAGGGTAAAGCCAGATCAATCGATTTGCGGGTATCTTCCCATTTTTCGAGACGGAAATAATAATAGGCCATGTCAATATGCGCCGAAGCCATGAACATATCATTGCCTTTTAAAACATCCTGACCATAATTAATTTTATCGGTCAACACCTCAAATAATTTCACCTGATTACTTTGTTTACCCAAAAACCAACGGTAACCATCAAAGGCATCAATAACACGTTCAGGATCTTTATAAAGTTTGGCTTCATTTACCGACAAGGCAAAATGTTCATCCGCTTCCTTTATTTTTTCAGCCTGAAATGCAGCACGTGCCCATTGTTCATGCGCCATACTTAAACCTCGATGTTCTTCTAAAGGTTGAAAGAGTTGAATTGCACGTTTGGAATAATCAATGGCTTTATCATTTTTAAAATTTCTGCGATAGACTTCAGCTAAAGCTGTATTTCTTTTTCCTTCGAGCAATGGATTTCCTTTACTAAAGGATTCGATTCGCTCACAAACTGCAATACCTGCATTAAGGTCCTTCTTAGATAATTTTCCTGCGAGCTGCGCCAATTTATCGGCCTTTTCGGCATCGGAAATTTGAAGTTGAATTATTCTATCGGATTCTGTTTTCCATTCCGGATCCTGCGCATTCGTCACTAATGCCAAAAAAAGAAAAATGAATAAAAAATAAATATGTTTCATACCAATTGTTCGAGGTAAAAGGAGGACATCACTGTTTTTCCATCCTTAATTATTCCATTTCTACATTCAGAAATAAACTGTTGTACACCCATCTCTATCCGTTCGATGTATTCATTTTCCTGTTCGAGTCCGCCCCCAACTGAAATACGGTCTTGTTCGCTGACCTCAGCTAAAAACAAATGATACGTTTCAGAAGTGTATCCCGGTGAAGCGTAATAGCTGCATAATTTTTTTATTCGTGCAGGATTAATCCGATAGCCGGCTTCCTCTTCGGTTTCACGTATCGCAGCGTGCAAGGGATCTTCATCGCCATCCAATTTTCCGGCAACTAATTCGATTAATGCTTCACCTGCATCATTTGCTACGGCATATCGGTACTGCCGAATAAGAATGACTTTCTCTCTCGCAGGATCCCAAAGTAAAACAGCTGCTGCATCTTCGCGGTCAATCTTTAAACGTGAAAAAGAAACGCTCTGATCGTTCGAATCTATTCCTGAAATTTCTGCTTTACGAATCTTTATCCGGTCGTCGAACACCAGTTTTTCGTCTGCGATAATTAATTTTTTTAATCTCATTTCGTTGAAAAGACAATACTGAAATGGGTATTGGGATTTTTAGTTAATGCAATGGTTCCGTTTAATTGTTCCAAAAAAGAACGGATGATGGTCCAACCCGTTGTAGAAATTGTTTGTATATCCACCTCCTCCGGAAAACCACTTAAGCTTTCTTCCATTTCTATGCGGACAAATTCATCGTTTTTTATTAATTCAACAGCAACATTTCCGGTTTTAACATGACAAAATCCATGTTTAAATGAATTGGTAAAAAGTTCATTAAACAACAATCCAACCGAAACAGCAATTCGACCCGGAATGGTAATCTGATCTCCCTTAATTTCTATTTCTACCTCTTCACATCCGGAACTCACCCGAAGCATTTCGAATAAATTTTTTAAATAGGTGTTTAAACAAATCATTTCGAAGTTTGCCTTTTCATACAGCAATTCATGAATAAGCGCGGTCGATTTAATTCGCTGCCTGGTTTTCTGCAAAGCATCACGCGAATGATTATTCTCTGCAACGATTTCCTGCAATTCCACCAATGAAGAAATAATGGCCAAATTGTTTTTCACACGGTGGTGAACTTCGTACAATAGATTTTCTTTTTGGCGAAGTGTTTCTTTTAATTGCTCTTCCCTTTTAATTCGTTGATGGATGTTTCGCGATAATACGGATATACCGATTACTTCTCCATTTGCATCTATCACCGGGTGATAATGGTTTTCGAAAAAGTTGGGTTTGCCATCCACCTCATACAATTCCACTTCCGAAATCTTCTCGCCATTAAATACGCGATCGAAAACAGAAGTTTGGTGACCTAAAATTTTCGGGTCGATATATTCAATTATCCGAATTCCCTTTATCAATTCTTTACCGGTATTTGCCTGAAAATTTTTGTTCATCACCTCATTGAATTCAGCAATCCTCAAATGGCGATCGAGGGACAAGACGCCATCTTGCGTGGTATTCATAATTGCTCTCAATTTGTAATCTTTAAGCAAAGCTGAAAATTCCACATCTTTTCGATCCTGAATATCTTCCAGTATAAACGACAATCGCAATTGTCCCAATTCATTTTTAAACGGCGTAACATAAGCCATGTACCAGTTTTTCCCTTTGGCAGATAATGCTTCAAGTTCAAAATTCATGGTCTTATTTTCCTTTATGGCTCTTTCGGCATAAATGGAATAACGATCGTGATAGGCTAATAAAATGAAATCAAAAACTGGTCGACCCAACACATTTTCTGCGCTGTACATGCCTTTGTAATGATTCACATACGTAATGGAATGGTCAGCAGGATCCACCTCAATAATTTTATGAGGAAGGCTTTCAAGTAAATGAGCACTACTGATCATCGTGGGCTGCACCTTGTCTGGAATTTGGATGCTTAAAGTACGCAAAAAATGTACTTCGGTAGTGGATTATTCCCACTTTTTCAAAATCGCCTCGATTTGTTTAGGATATCCCCCTCCAAATAAACATGCATGTACCAACAAGGGATATAGTTGAGCAATTTCTACCCGCTCCTCCCAACCGCTTTGCAGAGGAAAAGACTCCTGATATGCTTTATAAAAACGGGGATGGAATCCGCCGAATAATTTCGACATGGCAATATCCATTTCGCGGTGACCATAATAAACAGCGGGATCGAATAAAGCGGCTTTGTCCACATCTAAAATCATCACATTCCCGCTCCACAAATCGCCATGCAACAAGGCCGGTAATTCGATTGGGAAAAGATGTTCCAGTTTCACATACAATTTTTGAAATTGCTCATACAAATTCCGCGAAATTTTCTTTTCAAGCAAAGCCTTCATGGCCATGGGTTCTAATCGCTGCTGCACATAAAAATTCCACCAGGAACTGTTTTCCTGATTCACTTGTATCAGTGAGCCGATATAATTCTGGTTTTTCCAACCGTAATGTTCACCATGTTGCTGGTGAATACGTGCGAGACCATGACCCAAAACTTCCCATCCTTTCGCGCTATTGGTCTCTGATTTTATCCGATCGTCCTTTTCCAAAAATTCTAAAACCAAATATGAAGAGGATTTAAAACTTCCTGAAAAATAAACCTTCGGTACTTGTAAAGCTCCTGCTTGATGCAACAGTTGGAGTCCTTCTTTTTCGTGTTCAAACATTTCCGGAAATTCAACGGCATCATTTCGTTTCAGGAAAAAATCACCCTGTGTGGTATGCAATACAAAACATTCGTTGATGCTTCCACCATGCACCATCTCTGCAGAAATAATGGAAATTTCTGCTTCAAAATAAGCACTGAGTTTTTGCTGGATATGAAGGGAAAAGGGGCTCGACTTCATGTGGACTTCTACGCAAGAATCC